>JAGQPV010000239.1 GCA_020426545.1 Planctomycetaceae bacterium | reverse complement strand
CTGGTACTGCGAGGCCCTGGGTATTTATCACCCGCAGCAGATCGAGTTTGCCCGGCTGAATCTGAGCTTCACCGTGATGAGCAAGCGGAAGTTTCTGCAGCTGGTTAATGACGGTCATGTCAACGGGTGGGATGATCCGCGGATGCCGACGATCAGCGGGCTCCGTCGCCGGGGCTATACGCCGGAAAGTCTGCGGACCTTCTGCCGGAAAATCGGCGTGACCAAATACGACGGAACGACCGACCTGGCCGTGCTGGAGAACAGCATTCGCGAGGACCTGAACCGTACCGCGCCCCGTTATATGGGCGTACTGCGGCCGCTGAAGGTGGTGCTGGAGAACTGGCCGGAAGGGGAAGTCGACGAGCTGGAAGCCGTGAACAATCCCGAAGACCCGTCGGCCGGCACGCGGAAGGTGCCCTTCTCGCGGGAGCTGTATATCGAGCAGGACGACTTCATGGAGGACCCGCCGAAGAAGTTCTTCCGCCTGTCTCCCGGGAAGGAAGTGCGGCTGCGGTATGCGTACTTCATTACCTGCCGGGAAGCCATTCGCGATGAGGCCACCGGCGAAATCACTGAGCTGCGGTGCACGGTCGACCGCGAAACCCGTGGCGGAGATGCGCCCGACGGTCGCAAGGTGAAGGCCACATTGCACTGGGTGTCCGCCAGTCATGCGATGGAGGCCGAAGTCCGCCTGTATGACAACCTGTTTGCCGACCCGGACCCGGCCGATGTGCCCGAGGACGGTGACTTCCTCGATAACCTGAACCCGAACTCGCTGGAAGTGCTCTCCGACTGCCGGCTGGAACCCGCTTTGAAGGAAGCCGTGCCCGGCGACCGGATGCAGTTCGAGCGGCTGGGTTATTTCTGCGTCGATGCGAAGGATTCGCAGCCCGGCCAGCCCGTGTTCAACCGCACGGTTACCCTGCGGGATGCCTGGGCGAAGGTGCAGAAGCAGAGCCAGAACCAGCCCGGCGGACAGAAGAAAAAGAAGTAACTGCCGGTGGACTGCTTCGGGGGGCCGCAGTTCTCCTGTGCCGGGTGCAGTTTTCAGAGAGAGAATCCGCCGGAGGGTCGGATTCTGGTAACCTGAAGGCAGTTGGCGGGCACTGGCAGCTGTGTATGGAAATTTCCGCAGGAGACAAGCATGGCCGAACGTACTTTCCGCTGGAACCGTCGTCACTTCCTGCAGAGCATGGGAGCCCCCGCACTGGCCGCGATGAGTGGCGGACTGCTGGCCGGCTCCGGCCTGCTGCTGCCCTCCGAGGTGTTTGCCGAGGAACTCCAGCGGACCGCCGCACTGACGGAAGGTCCGTTCTACCCCGACCGGCTGCCGCTGGATACTGATAACGATCTGATCATTATCAACGAATCGCTGACGCCGGCTGTCGGCGAGATCACGCACCTGAGTGGTCGCATTCTCGATGCAAAGGGCGAACCGCTGCGGAATGCGTTCGTGGAGATCTGGCAGGTCGATGCGAAGGGCGCCTACCTGCATTCCCGCAGCTCGAACGACGAACAGCGGGACAGCAACTTCCAGGGCTATGGCCGGTTCCTTACCGATTCCCGTGGCCGGTATTACTTCCGCACGGTCAAGCCGGTGCCCTACCCTGGCCGCACGCCGCATATTCACTTCGGTGTCAGCCTGAACGGGAAGCGGGTCTTCACCACGCAGCTGCTGATTGCCGGCCACCCGCAGAACGAGCGGGACGGTGTCTTCCGCCAGCTGACGGAAGCGAAAGACCGTCAGTCGGTAATGGCCGAGTTCAAGCCGCTGCCTGATTCGAAAATCGGCGAGCTGGCGGCGAACTTCGACCTGGTGCTGGGCGTGACCCCCGCCGAACTGCCCGACGGGAAACTGCAGGGCGGAATCGGCAGGCCGGAGCGGGAAACCCGCGGTCGCCGTCCGCGTCCTCCCCGCCGTCCGTAACGGCGGTCGCTGGGTTGATCACGCGGGCTCTGTCCTGGTGGCACGTGCCGGACGAACGACGGAGCTGGTCCTGTCTCTGAACTTCCCTCCCTTTCAGGGAGGGATTGAGGGAGGGTCCGGGTTTTCCTGAACCCTGACGAGCATCAGTCGGGGGTCATGCCACACCCGGGCATCCCGGTTTCCCGTTACTTCCGGCGGGCCAGCCAGCGATCCAGCTGGTTGGCGAATGCCTGTTTGTGCTTCGCGGAAAATTCCGACGGGCCGCCGGTGATCTGCCCGCCGCCCCGCAGTTCGTCCATCAGGTTGCGGAAGGCCAGCCGTTCGCCCACATTGTCTTCGGTGAACAGCTCCCCGCGGAAATCGAGTGCCTGCCCGCCTTTGGCGACGACATCGGCGGCGAGCGGGATATCGGCCGTGATCACCAGGTCGCCCGGTTCGGCCAGTTCGACAATCTTCTGGTCGGCCACGTTGGCTCCGGCCTCCACCAGCACACTGCTGATGAGTTCCGACGGGGGCGTCTTCTGCGGCTGGTTGGCCACCAGCGTCACCCGGATTTCCCGTCGTTTCGCCGTGCGGAACAGCAGCTGCCGGATCTCGCCGGGACAGGCATCGGCATCCACCCAGATCTGCATGAAACGTCCCCTGCCCTGTCTGCCCGCTGTTACGTTGCGATGTTTGCCACTGCTGCCGTCATCTCCGGCAGATTAACACTGCAGGCAACCCGCTTCCAGCTGGCACATTCCACGGAAGAGATTACCACGTCAGCCGCAGGACTTCTCCACTGGCCAGACCACACACGACAGCGTCTCCCGTGGCATCGCATCTGAGCAGCGTCGGATCGCCGGGAAGTTCTCCCTGCCAGATCAGGCTGCCGTCTCCGTTGAGCAGCAGGAACTGGCGTTCCAGCGTGGTGACCGCGATTCGCTGGGCATTGTGGCTGACAGAAACCAGATTCGGATTGCCTTCGACCACGAAGGAGCCGACGCTGCTGCCCGTCTGATTATAGGCCTGCAGCCCGTAGCTGAAGGCTGCCAGAAAGATCTGCCGTCCGTCGTACGAGGCGGACAGAGCCCCCGCGTTGGACCACAGCTTCTCGGCCCACTGGCTGGTGCCGTCGAGGTTCAGCGCGCACAGCAGGCCGTATTCGCCGGCGCCCAGCAGGGTGGGTTCCGTGGTCAGGAACTGCAGATATCTGAGCGGTCGAACGGTTTCGCAGGAGGCGACCCGCCGGCGGTTTCGATCGAGAATCCAGGTTCGCCCGTTGGTCATCGCCGCCGCCAGATACTGGCCCCGCGGTTCGATGGCGACATCCAGCACGGGTTCCGGCAATGTCATCTGCCACAGGGGAAGCAGCCGGTCAGACAGCAGGCTGATGCGACTGTCCTCCGCCAGCACGACGCCCGTCTCGCCCGTGGCCGACCAGGCCAGGCGTCGCAGTCGGGTGATGCCCGTGGAGAGACTGCCGGGCTGACCATGAGAGGCGGCCCGGTAGAGCCGGCCGGATTCATTGGCGGCAAAGACAGCACCCGATTCGGCCGCAATATCGAGCCCGGCCAGCGGGACATCTGAAGCGAACCGCCAGGCCAGTCCGGGCGTTCTGCCCCGTCCCTGAGTCAGCCAGCCTGGGGGAGTTTGCGCCATCCGGAGCGGGCCTTTGCGTGAGTCAGGCCTGTCGCGATATCGCTGTGGGCAGCACGGGGAAGGACCAGGCAGATTCGCACTGAAGGGGGGAACCTTCAGTGCCTGCCAGGTGGTCCACCGCCGGGAACTGCCTGCGGAGGATCCGTCTCCACAGTCCCTGTCAGCCCCGGCATTCCGCTGCTGGTTTCAGCAGGCAGCCTAGCGCTGCGTCAGCCGGGACTGCAGGACTTCCAGCCCCTTGAGAACATCGGCATCAGCGGCCAGCCGCTGCTTCACGGTGCCACGATAGGCTGTCATCTGATCATTCGTCCGTTCGACAACGATATCGGGCCGCACGCCGATCTTGCTCAGTGTGCGTCCTTTGGGCGAATAGAACTTGGCCGTGGTCAGCCGCAGTCCAGTAGCGTCCCGCACCGGGAAGATGCTCTGCACGCTCCATTTTCCGTAGGACTTCCGGCCGACGATCACGCCCCGGCGGTGGTCACCCACGGCACCGGCCACAATCTCGCTGGCACTGGCGCTGTCTCCGTCGATCAGCAGCACCAGCGGAATATCCCACGTGCCCGAGCGATGTGCCGAGTAAGACCAGTTCTGGTCGCGGGTACGTCCCCGGGTGGAGACCAGCACGCCTTCGGGAATGAAGCGGTCCAGAACTTCCACGGCTGCCGTCAGCAGGCCGCCCGGGTTGCCCCGCACGTCCCAGATGAGGGCCCGCATTCCCCGCTGGCTCAGACTGGCCAGCGCGGCATCCAGTTCCTGGGCCGACGTCTTCTGGAAGCCCGTCAGCTGGATGTAACCGATACCGGCATCTTCATCGATGATTTCCGCCACCGGAATACTCTTCACCTGCACGGCACGGCGGGAGAAGGTGCCTTCCCGGGTTTCCTCGCTGTCGGGTGAGTCAATCTGCAGCTGAACCTGGCTGCCGGAAGGCCCCCGCAGCAGTCGGGCGGCTTCATCGGTCGACATCGAGCGACAGTCGGTGCCGTTGATGGCCACAATGTGGTCGCCAGGCAGAATACCGCCCTCTTCCGCCGGGCTGTCCGGCAGCACGTTGACCATCAGCAGGCCCTTGCCCAGTTCCGACTTCATTTCAATGCCGAGGCCGACGAACTCGCCCTCGATATTGCCGTACAGATCTTCCAGCCGGTCGGGTGTCAGGTAGCTGCTGTAATCATCGAGTGCATTACAGCCGCCAAACACGTATTCCATAATGACCGCGCCATCGCGGATATCCAGATCCCGGCGGATCAGATCACACACGGTGCTGACCACCGAACGGGCGGTTTCCGGTGGCTGAATCGGACGGTTCCAGTAGTCCTGTCGCAGAATCTGACGGACCTGCTGAATCCGGTCGCGGCTGGCATTCGGAGCGTTCCGGCTGAGGAACTTCTCGTTGGCCAGGGCGAGGTACAGACTTTCGGTTCCATGGGCGATGAACGAGGTCTCGCTGACGGAATCCACATAGCTGCTCTGCACGTGCCGCAGCAGATCATCGAGCAGCTGCAGGGCTTCCTGCCGGGTGCGGGAAACCAGCCTGGTTTCGAAGCTGCGGTCCGCATAGCGCCGCTCGATCGCAAAATGAATTTTGGCCCGCCGCAGGCCGTATTTCAGCTCGCGACTGTCGGCGAATGTTTCCAGTGCATTTTCGTAATGTTCAATCGCATCAAGCCATTGTCTGGTCTGTTCCAGATACACTCCGGAACGGACTGCTTCAATGGCTTCTGGCGAAGCGTCGGCTATAACTGGCACATCCGGTCCAGCTGCGGTATGACCCGGGTTACAGGTCAGCAGCAGAAACAGGACCATCAGACAGCCGGAGCCCCTCGACAGAAATGAGGCCGACATGTTATTCCCCCTCAGCTTACCTGGCGAACTCGCCGGAAACTGCAACCGATGTAAATCGTAGGTGTGCAGACTCGATATATTGCAGGAATACCAGTCAATGTGCCCGCATTTCGGCATTCCGGTTCAGCAAGGTTCCTGCCCCCGGAGCGATGCTGGCCAGGTGCGTTGAAACTTAACCGACTATATGGCGCGTTTCAGGCCCGGTCAAACCTTGCTCTGAGGTAAGACGTTACCCTGTCTGCACAACCGTCAGAGTCGCTGAAACCCCTGTTGCGGGCTGCTGGTTACGCTGTTCCGGCAGGGTATTCCGGCCTCCGGATCTCTCTCTGGAATTGACCTGATCGTCATGATCAGCAGGTTCCCTACCCGGTCGATTGGTCCTGTTTCGATCCTGCGGATTGTTCCTCCCCGGAATGGGGCCTTTCCGCAGGATGCTGTTCAGTCTGGCTGCGTGCCGCCCGGAGAATTCCAGGGGCCCCTGCTCCATCATCTGGCGGTCCCTGCGGGAACGCCCGTCGGTGACAGGGAACTGCCTGCCACCACCTCATTTGTGAGTCGTCAGTCGGCTGTATTATCCTGCGGTTCCGGACTGCCGCTGTCCACTGTTTTCTGCCGCTCGACCGCAGCCTGCCATCTGGCGGAGTCGGCCGGTCGCACGACGCAGCGGAAGCCCGTGTGAAAGGCGCCGCTGTCGGGTGTGCCTTTCATGCGGGCCGAGCAGCGATAGCCGATGCAGTAATTATCACTGCACATGAAGGAGCCGCCCCGCTGGCGCCGTTTGGGCAGGCCGGGTTCCTGCGGATCGTAACTGTTATGCGGACCCCGGGGATTGCGCTTCCGGCCATAAGAGTAGTAGTTGGGCCGGTACCAGTCGGCACACCACTCCCAGACATTGCCCGACATGTCGTACAGGCCCCACTGGCCGGGGGGGAAGGTGCCCACGGCGGCGGAAAAGCGGTAGCCGTCGGTCACGGCGTTCTCTTCGGGGAACTGGCCCTGCCAGATGTTGTGCATCCATTTTCCCTCGGGCCGGCGTTCATTTCCCCAGGGATAGACATTGCCTTCTCTGCCGTCTCTGGCGGCGTATTCCCACTCGGCTTCCGTGGGCAGAGCTTTCCCGGCCCATTCGCAGTAGGCAATGGCATCGGTCCAGGCGACATGCACCACCGGGTGGTCCAGCAGGTCGGTGATGGAGGTCTCGGGCCCGTGCGGATGCCGCCAGTTGGCTCCTTTGACATACTGCCAGACCTGATACGGCCACAGCGGATGGTCGGTATGCAGCGTGGTGCGGTCAAAATCGGGATTGAAGCAGATCGAGCCGGCGACCAGGTTTTCCTCTGGAATCAGCCGGACATCCTCCACCTGTCCGATAAAGTCTTCCCGCCGGGGAGCCTTCTCGGCGACGGTGACGTAGCCGGTGGCTTCGGTGAAGCGGAGAAATTCCCGGTTGGTGACTTCGGTGGCGTCCATAAAGAAGCCATCGAGTTCGACTTCACGCTGTGGCTGCTCGTCGGAAGGAATGATTTCCCGCGAATCGGTTCCGTCGGGGTGCGTTCCCATGAGAAACGTGCCTCCGGGAATCCAGACCATGCCCGGAGGTGCGGGATGCGGAGCCTCGACAAGCAGCGGCTGGTTCTCATCGAACTCGGTATTGGAGTCGGTTTCGCGGGCAAAGTCCGGCAGGAGTTCCGCCGCGGCTTTCTCCGCTGCTGCTTCGCCGGATGAAATGCTGGCAGAGGGGGCTGCCGACTCGGACACCTGGGCAGAGGCCGGGCTGTCGGGAGAGCCGGAACTGGCCGCAGCCAGTGGAACCGGAACCGGCTCCTCGTTTCGCTCAAGGGGAAGACCGAACGCCAGGGCTGCCACAACGCAGCTGACGAGTACCAGAATCGCTACTGGAAAGATTCCCCGCAGCATTTCATCCCCAACTTTGCATGTCGCTCTGAGCAGTCACCCGGTGCCGCTGATCAGGTTGCTCTCAGCGGCTGCACCATTTCAGTCTACTCCTGTGGACCTGCGGGAACCACTCCCTGCCGCGGCTCAGCCGGGTGGCTGATGCCCTATCATGGCCAGCCAGAGGACCGGCACGCCAGCTTTGTTCCGCGGATCGGCGTGGGTTTTTCAGGTTTCCGGCCTGACCTGCAGGGCCGATTGAGGTTGGGGCAGACTGGCCAGGTGAGGCGGAATTCACCCGCATTAACCTTTGCACACCGGATTCTCCTCGGGTACGATGGATGTTTCGAGTGACAGCTGTCACCAGGCGGGTTTCGCGCGGCAATGTCCGGTTCGGGCAGAACTGCAGTTTGAGGGGCCGGCTGCATGCCGTCCGACGGCTTCCCGGCCTTTGCGGAATTCGCCACTCTGCTGTCGCTTCCTTCCGTAAGATTCAGCTCAGAATGTCAGTCAGTTAACCAGTGCAGCTGCCACCCATGCAGCATGCTGATCTGCCGGAGCAGGCGTGGCAGTTAACGTGAGCCTGAAACCCGCTGGTTTCACGCGGATTTCACGGTTTGCCCGCTCTTTCTCTCCGACACTCAGCAGTTCGTGTGTGGTCTGCCGGTGCTGAACCCGGGATGATGCAGCGCCTTTCGCGGGCATTTGAGTGATGCAGCGCAGGGTGTCATTGTCCCGTTTGACCGGGCCAGCCAGTTCCATAGCCTGAAAGACGGAGCATCTTCTGATGACGGTCCTGAAATTTCCCGGTATGAAGTCGACACGTGGCCTGGCCGCTGTGGTGTGTGGTGCGGTGTTC
>JAGQPV010000023.1 GCA_020426545.1 Planctomycetaceae bacterium | reverse complement strand
TACCGCCCGCGAAACTCCGCCCTGTTCCTGCTGAAAGTCCGTAAGACCCCATGAGTAACATCGCCGATATCGAGCTGAGGAACTGCATTCGCAGTATTCCCGATTTCCCGAAGCCGGGCATCATGTTTCGGGATATTACCCCGCTGCTGGCGCAGCCGGCCGCTTTCGCACAGGCGATTCGCCTGATGGCGGAGCCCTTCCGCGAGATGAATGTGACAGCGGTGGCCGCGGCCGAAGCGCGGGGGTTTATCTTCGCGGCGCCCCTGGCTCTGGAGCTGAAAACCAGCTTTGTGCCGGTTCGCAAACCGGGCAAGCTGCCGTTCGATACGCATTCGTTCCATTACGAACTGGAGTACGGGACAGATACTCTGGAGATGCACACCGACGCGCTGGGTGAGAATGACCGGGTGCTGCTGGTGGACGACCTGCTGGCGACCGGCGGCACGATGCAGGCCTGCATCCGCATGGCCGAGCATGCCGGCGCCACGGTGGTGGGCACGGCCTTCCTGGTCGAGCTGAACTTTCTCAATGGACGTGAGAAGCTGGCGCCTGCTTCCGTGCATTCGCTGATTCGGTACGACGGCGAAGACTGAAGAACGGCGGCCGGCTCAACTGACCCTGCGAAGAGAAGCCCCCTCACCCCAACCCCTCTCCTGCCGGGAGAGGGGCATCAAAGTAAGGCCACGCCCGCCGTTCCTCCGGTGCATTGCACCGGACGCTGGTGTGCGGCGGGAGGATGTTTCAGGGCAGGCGCATTGCCTGGCGGTGAATGCCGTCCCACAGACGGATGCGGAGCTGCACCGCTGCCCGGGCCGCTGCTGAGGCTTCGGTCAGGCGGGCCGGGTCGTCTCCGCACAGACTCAGCACGAGCCGGCGGGACAGCGGGCCGTGGGTGTCGCCGTCCAGCTCGATATGCCGATCGAGGTAGTACTGCAGCCGGCTGACATTCCGGCCCTGCCCGGCAAGCGAAACCGACAGCCGCTGGAACATCTCGGGAATGATGTCTTCCCGTCCGCAGCAGAAGGCGGCGGCCACTTCGTGCGTCCCGCCGTGGGTGGCCAGCTTGAGATTCGCGGTGACAAACTCCACGGTCTCGGGCGCCACCTGCAGCCCCGCAAAAGCAGCATCCACCGGCTGGCCGGCTGCCAGCCGTTCGAGGAAGCGGCGCATGTCGGTGGTCTCGGCACCGAGCTGTTCCATGGCCTCCAGGTACAGTTCGAAATGACTGCTGTACCCGCCGGCCCCGTTACTGTCGCATTCTTCGGCCAGCACGATCTCATTCAGAAAACGGGCCAGATCCGCATCGGCGGGCGGCTGCCACGGGATCTGACAGCCGGCCAGGTCGTGCTGCAGTCGCTTGAGGAGCGACATGAAATCCCAGACGGCGAATACATGATTCCGCATGAAGTTCTGCAGCCGGGGCAGGCTGGCGGTTTCCGCATAGATGGGATGGGCCAGCAGCTGTTCCCGCAGAGACTCCAGCTGCGGATTCTCCAGCGGGTCAACAGTTGAGGCGGGCTCTGGTTCAGCCGGGGCTGCTGGCAGGTCGCTGGTGCTCCGGAAGGAACCGCTCATGGAAACTCCTGAATCTTCGCCGGGGGGCGGTGAGAGCAATCCGGAACCCGCTTTCTCTAGGCCCCGCGGCATGCAGGAGGGCCGGAATGTGCAGGAACAGATTTCGGGGAACCAGCCTGACTGGTACGCCAGAAGTTTAGCTGGCTGATACCCGGGGACAACCCCTGCCGGCTGCTGCAGCGGCCCGCGTTTCTGTATTTCGCGGCAGACTTCTGTTCGCCGCCGGTGGGCATTGAAAAACCGTTCCTTCCAGACTCTGATACACCTCATTCACAGCAATGTTCCGCTGCCGGACCTGCCGGCCCGCAGGGGCTTCCGGCGATTGAGTTCGCTTTGTTTCGTTCATCAGGGTGAGGTTTTTTCATGGATCTGCTTTCGACTCTGCCTGGTTCGATGATGGAAGGCTTCTTCCCGGAAGGCTGGGATCTGGCGAAGATCGACGCCTGCGTCGATGACGACCCGTCCTCCCTCACCACCCGGCAGAAGTGGTGGCACAAGAATTTCGAACCGATTCCCTGCGAAAGTCTCGCGGATTTCGACACATTCATGGGGCATGAAATCGCCCTTACCATTCGCCGGGCGGCCGAAGCCGGCGAGCAGCTGGCGATGATTCTGCCCGTGGGACCGATGGGGATGTACCGCTGGGCGGTCTACTTTCTGAAGGAATGGAACGTCTCCTGCAGCCACGTGCATGGCTTCAACATGGATGAGTGGAGCGACGACAAAGGCAATACCCTGCCCTCGTCGAATACGGGTTCCTTCCAGTATGCGATGGAGCAGGCGTTCTACGGGCCGCTGGGCAAGCTGACAGTGCCGAAGAGACAGCGGAACTATGCCACAAAAAGGAATCTGCCGACCTACGAGCAGAAGATTGGCGAGCTGCGGGCGGGCGGAGCGAAGCTGACGGTGATTTTCGGGATCGGGCGGGTGTGCCACATTGCCTTCTGGGAACCGCACTTCGCTGCCGAGTTCGAGAGCGAAGCCGAGTGGAAGAAGCAGACGCACCGGCTGGGGGCCATTCTGCACCCGCTGACAGTGGAGCAGAATGCGATTACCAGCTTCCGCAGCCGCACCACGCTGGTGCCGGCCCGGGCGAATACCATCGGTCCGGGGCTGTTCCTCGAAGCCGATCACATTATCGGCGGGGCCGATGGGACGCTGGGCCGGGGCATGATGTGGCAGGGGTTGAGCCTGTGGATGACGTTCCGCCACAACCCGACGCCATGGATTCCCTCAACCTACATGCCCACGCAGCCAGGCCGACTGTTCTTCCTGAATGAACTGGCCGGCCCGCTGGTGGCTGAGTGCAACTGAGCAGAACCTGGTCCAGGGGAGTCCCCGGTGCCGCCCGCGCGGCGGCACCGGCAGAATGACAGGGCAGATGGCGACCAGTGCCTGAACGGCGGTGCCTGTCAGCGGGTTTCCGCTGCTCGCCTGGGGGATGACATTGTCGGCCCGGAATACCGGCAGGGAAGACAGTCTTCCGCTGCAGCGCAGTCCGTACGGCTTCGCCCGGAGTGCGGGTCCCGTTCTGGGGATTACAGGGCGGTCTCGAGAACCGAATCGTCCACATACACCGGCAGGGGCGGGCTGTAATGCACTGACAGAGCGATGGCGTCGCTGGGCCGGCTGTCGATTTCTACCAGTTCGCCGTCCTGCTGCACGCGGATCACAGCGTAGTAAGTGTGATCCTGCAGGTTGTTAATCACCACGTCCTGCACGTCGCCGCCCAGCTGTTCGATCGAGTTTTTGAGGAGATCGTGTGTCAGCGGCCTGGGCGGCACTTCCCCTTTCACCCGGCGATCGATACTGGTGGCTTCAAAAATTCCGATTAGAATCGGAAACGTCCGGCTGCCATCCACTTCAGTCAGATAGATCACCTGCTGGTCATTGATCTCACTGATGATGATACGGGACAGCTCCATGCGGACCAGCACAGCAGTTCTCCAGTGCAGACAGGACGTGCCCGGTAGGGGCCTGGTATCAGGGGCCGTCCCGTGAACTCTGCAGAAACCCCCGCGGGATTCATGCTCAATTCACTTTCGGGCACCCTCTGTTAAAGACGTGACGTGGTTCCTGCAGCCCTGGAATTCAGGGCAGTCGAAAGATCCTCATGATTCCCCTGCGAGATGATATTCCATCCCGGACGTTTCCGTTCGTCAACTACAGCATGATCGCCATCTGTGCGGTGGTGTTCTTCATGCAGCTGGCGACGCCGGAGAATGCTCCCTCGCTGGTGGAACGTTACGGCATGATACCCGCCCGCGTGCGGAATCCCAACCAGTCGATCACCATTCGTTCCGTGGAGCTGCGGCAGACTGTTCGCGGTCCGCAGCAGGTCGTCGTCGAGCGGCCGGCCGCACCCTCCGGGGTTCCGCCCGTGTGGACGCTGCTGACGTGCGTGTTCCTGCATGGCGGGTGGATGCATATTCTGGGTAACCTGTGGTTCCTGCACATCTTCGGCGACAATGTGGAAGACCGCATGGGTCATGTGGGGTATCTCATTTTCTACCTCGCCTCGGGGGTGGCTGCCAGCGCGGTCCACCTGCTGAGTGACCCGACGTCGACCGTGCCGACCATCGGGGCCAGCGGGGCGATCGCGGGGGTGATGGGGAGCTACCTGTTTCTGTATCCGCACGCCCGCGTGCTGGCCATCATTCCCATTATTATCATCATGCAGATCATTGTTCTGCCGGCCCCGATTTTCCTGGGGATCTGGTTTCTGATTCAGCTGCTGCAGAGTTCTCAGGCGGGTGCCACCGGGGTGGCGTGGTGGGCCCATATCGGCGGGTTTGTGGCCGGGGCGCTGGTGGCGCTGATCCTGAAACAGATCCACTACCTCCGACCGCCGGTGGAAGACCGCCGTCTGACCGTCGGCGGACGCCGCACGGCCTGGCAGCGGGACAGGCAGCGCACGCCATGGAGCTGATTCTGGCGAGTACCTCGCCCTGGCGGCGGGAACAGCTGGCCCGGCTGGGGCTGCCTTTTCAATGTGTGGATCCCGCGGTCGATGAAGACGTCTGGAAGGCCCGGCTGACCGATCCCCGCGAACTGGCCGGCACCCTGGCCCGGGAAAAGGCCCGGGCTGTGGCCGCGCAGCATCCGGAAGCTGTGGTGATCGGCGGCGATCAGCTGGTCTCGTTCGGCAGCACAATTCTGGGCAAACCCGGTACTGCGGAGGGGGCGGTGGAACAGCTGCTGCAGCTGGCCGGGCAGACGCACGAACTGCTAACAGCGGTGTGCCTGTGCCACCACGGCCGTGAGCTGAACCATCTGGACGTCACCCGGCTGACGATGCGTTCGCTCGACCGGGGCGCGCTGACGCGGTACGTGGCGGCCGATGATCCTGTGGGCTGTGCCGGTTCCTACATGCTGGAACAGCGGGGAATCACCCTGTTCGAGCGGATCGAATCGGCCGACCATACCGCCATCATCGGTTTACCGCTGATCGCCCTCACGGGCCTGCTGCGGCAGCTGGGGTTTGAAGTGCCGTAGGTCAGGTCAGATGGGAGCGGGTTTCACTGCCCGCTCCCTGATTTCTGCTCCTGTTCTTCTCTGCCGGATCGACTTCAACGTTAGGACTGCAGGCTATCTGAATCCGGCAGGGCTTCCGCCACTCACCACTCCATGCGTCCCAGCTCCACACGGGTGACGGGTTCTCTGTCGGGACATCTCTCAGGGTAATAGTGGCGGTACCTGGGGTCGGGACAGGCTTTGAGTTCCTGCACGAGTTCAATGTACCGCTGCGCCAGAATGGGATCGTCCTGCCAGCCCCTGGTCCGTGAGATCCGGACAATCTCCGCCTGGACTGGCCTGAGCTGGTCTGCGAATGGTTTGCTCGGCAGCGGGGAACCGTAAGCGTTAACGTAGGTCACTTTACGATACAGGTGAGTGGCCCCCCACGGCAGCAGCATGACCAGGACGATGAAAACCGATGGTCTGGCAAAGAGGCCGAATACTGCAGAGGCTGCGTTCTTCAGTAGCAAGGCGATATCCTCCCGAGCGATGTGTGGTTCTGCCGGACGGATATTGCCGACTGCCTACAATCCGGATGGCCTGAATCCGGTTGAACGCAGGGCAACGGCAGTATTTCCCGGCAGGGCCCGGCTGCGGGGGAGATCAGATCGAATCAACTGGGAGCAACCCGGCGGCTTGTGAGCTGGCGCTTGAACCGGGGAAGTCCCGGGAACTGCAGGGGGCCGGATTGCGGTGCACTCGCGGAATTTCGACAGCCACTTCCCCAGCCCCGTTCCGTCTCACGGGGCTGGCAGGTTGCTGATGCCACTCTGGCTCGCCTGAACCAGGGTGCGAACGTGCATGCTATCCCTGGGTGCATAGTGACTGCAAGACCATGTGTGAACATTTTCTGAATCCGTCGCCTGAAGATGCCCTTTCGGGCAGAATTGCGGTCAGAAAATGCTGTGTGCAGTGAAAATTTCCGTGCTCAGCAGCGAAGCCTCTGGCTGATTGAGGGATTCTTCCGTTTCGAAACAAGCCGGAATTCAGGCCAATGTTGCTCCTCAGCGGCTCCCTCTCTGGTTCCGTCCCCATGTTGCCGGTGCCATGAGCACAGGTGGTATGCGCGGCGGCAATGACGCCCTGTTACTGCGGATATCCTGACGGGGCATTTCCAGGACTCGGACGGCTTGACTCAGCGGGGCAGGGAAGCGATTCTGCAGTTTCGGGTTGTTCCCGGCCTGTTTTCCCGAATCAGACGTTCTGCTGCACAGGAACGAGCTTCTCATGACTGAAGAAACCAAAGTGACTGAAACCGAGCACGACAGCCCGGTGGCAACGCAGGAACTGTTCGCCCGGCAGGAGATTGTCCAGTTCGGCCAGGATGACAAGCAGGCAGGCTCGGCGATTGGCAAGATGCTGGCCCTGTTCTTCTTCTACACCGTGATCGCAATGACCTTCGTGGGGCTGTGGACCTGGTACGTCACTCAGAAATGAACGACGGTCGGGAAGACCTGCGCACGAGGGGCGGATTGAGACAGGAATTCTTCTCGATTCGTCAGGCACAGCCCGTGCTTCAGAGCGAAACCCTGCTGCGTGCCGGCAGGCCGGCGGCCAGCAACATGTGCCTTGTGCTGCCGCGGGATGGTTCAGCAGTGCTTTCGGTCAATCGAAGAGGGCCGGCAGTGCCGGTTCCAGAAAACAGAAGACCTGCAGCAGATCAGACCTCGCCCTTCGTTTCGCCGGGGTGTACCACTCTGGTGGATTCTCTGCGGCCTCTGCGTTCTTCCCGGGGCTGCCGATGACTTATTCCGTCAAAGAGATTTTCCATACTCTGCAGGGTGAGGGCGGGCAGGCTGGCCGGGCGGCTGTGTTCTGTCGGTTCAGTGGCTGCAATTTATGGAGCGGTCTTGAGCAGGACCGGCTGCAGGCCGTGTGTCAATTCTGCGATACGGAGTTCGTCGGCACCGACGGGCCTGGTGGAGGAAAGTTCGATACGGCCGGTCTGCTGGCCGCTGCCGTTGCAGCCCAGTGGCCGCGGCAACCACCGGCTGCCGTCGGTCGGGGGATGCGCCCGCTGGTGGTATGTACGGGGGGCGAGCCACTGCTGCAACTCGACGAGCCGGCCCTTGCCGCCCTGCACGGTGCGGGATTCGAGGTGGCTGTGGAAACGAACGGTACACGACCGGTTCCCGCGGGTGTGGACTGGGTCTGCGTCAGTCCCAAAGCCGGAGCCGACCTCGTGGTGACCGGGGGCGACGAACTGAAACTGGTGTTTCCGCAGGCCGGGGCTGAACCGGAACGGTATGCCGACCTGGATTTCTCGCACTTTTTCCTGCAGCCCATGGACGGTGCCCGCCAGGCGGAGAATGTGCAGCTGGCCGTGCAGTACTGCCTGGCCAATCCGCAGTGGCGACTGAGCCTGCAGACTCATAAGCTGATTGGCCTGCCCTGAGGGGCAATGCCGCTCGTGAGCTGGAACGGCTGGCGGAACGATGCTGCCGGGGAGCAGTGATCCATTCTCCCGGCCAGGTGGTCTTCCAGCGCTTTCGGTTGAAATTTCCCCGGCAGATGGGCCTGAGATGGTGCAATCAGCTGCCTGCTCCGGCGAAAACAACAGCCGCTTCACCGGGCGGAACTCGCCCGGAATTCTGGCCGCAGCGGTGGTGCCGGCTGTTCTGGCCTGGGGGCTGGTGTGGGCGACGCTGGATCCTGGCCTGGCATGGCCAGACTGGCCAGCCGGCCCGGGAATCACCATCGATGAATCGTTCAATGTGCAGCAGGGAGTCCGGCTGGCGGTCGGTCTGCCGCTGTTCCTGGATGGTTCGCTGACCTTGCGGGAACTGTTCGGTGATGCGAACGACCTGCCTGGGGGGAACTTCCCGATCGGGCAGCATCTGGCCGATCATCCTCCCCTGGCCCGATTCTGGATTGGCGTGGCCCATCAGTGGTCCGCGGGGGCCAATCCGCAGCTGCAGGCCAGCGGGCCATTCATCACCGCCTGTGGTCGGAATGCTTCGGCCCAGGCCTTCGGGCTGCTGGTGCTGCTGGTGGGGTGGACAGCCGCGCGATGGTACGGTCCCGTTCCCGGGGCGGTGGCCGGGCTGTCACTGATTCTCATGCCCCGGCTGTTTGCGCACGCTCACCTGGCGTCGCTGGAAACCATTCTCTGCCTGCTGTGGACCGCAGCGGTGCTGTGTGTGGCCAGTTACTGGCCGGCCTCGCCGAATTCCCCAGCCACCAGCGAAAGCAGCGGAAGCCGGGACGGTCGCGCAGCGGAGAGTCCCGCGGAGGGCCCGCCTCCCTGCTGGCAAACGGTGCTGCTGACGGGGGTGGTATTTGGCCTGCTGCTGCTGACGAAAATTCATGCTGTGCTGCTGACAGTGCCGGTGGGCCTGTGGGCTTTATGGCACTGGCGAATGCGGGCCGTGTTCCCGCTGGTGCTGTGGGGGGCGACTGGTCTGGTTGTGTTTTTTCTGGGCTGGCCGTGGCTGTGGATCGATCCGGCGGGACATCTGGTGGAGTACTTCGGCCGCACCACCGGGCGTGTGCCGCTGAATGTCTGGTATCTGGGCCGGCAATGGCTCGACCGCGATGTGCCCTTTCATTACCCGTGGGTCATGTCGCTGTTCACGATGCCCGTCGGGCTGACTCTGCTGGGCGGGCTGGGGCTGGCTGGAGGGCCAGAACCTCGCGGGCAGGGTACCGCCGCACCTCACTCTCCGGCACGTGCGAAGGGGGAAGCTGCCCGCTTTCCGTCTGCTGGTGGACGGCACGGGTTGCGTGTGCCCGGCTGGCTGCGTGACCTGCCGGCCCGCGAACAGCTGCTCCTGGCTGCTGTGCTGTTTCCGCTGGTCGTCTTTTCCGTTCCCGGGATTGCCGTGTACGACGGCGTCCGACTGTTTCTCGTTTCTTTTCCCTTATGGGGGATTTTCGCCGGCCGGGGAGCCGCTGTTCTTCTGCAGCGGGCCGCGGTTCGCGTCACTTCGGGACGGGCAAAGGGCCTGCTGTACGGCGTCCTGCTGCTGCAGGCGGTGGGCGTGATTCAACTGCATCCGCTGCAGCTGAGTTATTACAGTCTGGCGGCGGGGGGGACTCGCGGTGCCGCCTGGCTGGGTCTGGAGGCTACCTACTGGCAGGACAGCCTCAACCGGGAGATGCTGGAGGCTGTGCTGGAACATGTGCCGGCCGGGGCAGCGGTGGCTGTTACGCCGGTGCTGCATCAGTTCCAGGTCGCCGATCTGCAGAAGCAGAACCCCCGCCTGAGCGCGGCGGGCCTGAAGCTCGTGCCGTGGCTCGGCAGCGAACAGGAGCCTGCAGCCGGAGCGAACGTTTCAACTGAGCCACGTCCGGAGTACCTGCTGCTGTTTCGACGTCTGGCCGATCTTTCGGCCGAACTGCAGGTGGGCGGCCCGCCCGGATGGGAAGCCGTGGCGGATGTTCGGCGGGGCGGCGTGACGCTGGCCGGGCTGTACCGTCGGACAGAAGAATGAATGTCTCCTTCCCTGGCTGTGGTTTGCCGGAGCCTCAGGGCCGGTTGCCGCTCTGTGAACGGGCAACTATATTGCCCGTCTGCATTGCTGCGGTTGAGGCCCGGGTACCGGGATTCCCGCCGAAGCAGTGCGACGCCACATGAGGGATGCCGGCCCGTGCAGGGCGGGTTTTCCACGGGATTCAGACAATCTGCCGGCGGGGCGATTCCCCCCGGTTCGTGGCGGAATATTCTCACCAGAGTTTCCCTGTTCGGAATGCCAGATGAATGCCTGACCTGTCGCATTTCGATGAATCCGGTGCAAGCCGTATGGTGGATGTGGGGCAGAAGCCGGTCACCTCGCGGCTGGCCCGGGCGGTTGGTTATGTCACCATGCAGCCGGCGACGTTGCGGCTGATCCTGAATCGCGAGCTGGCCAAGGGCGATGTGATTGAAGTGGCCCGGCTGGCGGGCATCATGGGCAGCAAGCAGACGGCCAGTCTGATTCCGTTATGTCACCCGCTGCCGATCGATTCCGTGAAGGTCGCTATCGAGCCCAGTGGGGAGAACAGGCTGCGCATTGAGGCCGAAGTCACGGTCCAGGGCCGAACGGGTGTGGAAATGGAGGCGCTGACCGCGGTGACGACAGCTGCACTGACGGTGTATGACATGTGCAAGGCGGTCGATCGCAGTATGCAGCTGGGGCCGATTGGCCTGCTGGAAAAGTCCGGAGGAAAAAGCGGTCATTTCGAACAGCTGATCGAACCGGGCGAATGATCTCTGGTGTGCAGGCCGGCCAGCCTGTCATCATGCAGGACAGGGCTCTGGAGTTGCGGCAGCAGGTGGAGGCTGACTCCTGCCGAACCGGCGTGATCTGCCTGCGATCTTCCCGGCCGGGGAACAGTTCTGTGCACAACCCGGTTAACTGCGGGCATCGCAGTGCGGTTCTTCCTGCGGAACAACCGATTCAACGGAGATGAAAGCGTTTACGTCCACAGGATTTCACCCAAAGTGAAACCTGGTACAGGAACTGGCAGGAATGCTGAATCAGACAGGTTGATTCTGCAGGTCTCTCTCTTTGCATCAGGTGCATGTGCTGCACAATGCCGCTTCAGGAGTTTCATCAGCGATGACCGGGAACGTAGCCAGCAGCGATCTCCTGATGCGGGTGCAGCAGCGGATCGGGCAGGATCTGGCGAAAGTGGAGGAGGTCTTTGCCGCGGAGCTGGCGTCCTCCAATCCTTTCGCGACTGATGTGCTGGCGCATGTCTGCCGTTTTCGCGGCAAACGGCTGCGTCCCATTCTGGTGCTGCTGACGGCCCGCTGTCTGGGCGGAATTCGGCCGGAACATCATGTACTGGCTGCGGTTGTGGAGATGATCCACATGGCGACGCTGGTTCACGACGATGTCCTGGACGAAGCCGCCACCCGCCGGCATGTGGCGACAGTCAACGCCCGCTGGAACAACGAGACAAGTGTTCTGTTCGGCGATTGCCTGTTCACGCATGCGTTTCATCTGGCCAGCAGCCTGCCCACGACGGAAGCCTGCCGCATGATCGGCTGGTCGACCAACCGGGTGTGCGAGGGCGAGCTGACGCAGGTGCGGGAACGGGGCAATTTTGATCTCGATGAGGCGGCTTACTTCGAGATCATCGAAGGAAAGACCGCGGAACTGTGTGCCCTGTCCTGCCGGCTGGGGGCTCGCTACGCCGAAGCCGAAGCGGCCACGGTGGAAGAGATGGCCGAGTTCGGCCGGTTGCTGGGCCTGGCTTTTCAGATTGCCGACGATCTGCTGGATCTGACGGGCGATGAGCATGCGGCGGGGAAATCGCTGGGCAGCGATCTCTCTCTGGAGAAGATGACGTTACCGCTGATCCGGCTGATGTCTGAAGCCAGCAGCGACGAAGCGGCCCGAATCCGCCAGCTGCTGGCAGCCCCCGATGAGGCTTCCCGGCAGGCTCTGCGGACACTGCTGGAAGAGGGCGACGCATTCGCCTACACGCGGGATCGCGCTCTGGCGCTGGTTTCGCAGAGCTGTGAACTGCTCGACCGGCTGCCTCCTTCTCCCGACCGGCAGCTTCTGCAGGACATGGCCCGCTTTGCCGTGGAACGCACCCACTGACGCAGGAAGACCAGCGCCCGCTGAGCGATCCGCTGCCGCCGTTCTGCTCAACGGCGAGATTCCCCGTGCGGTATCTGGCCCCTTCGCGGTGAAATCACAGTTCCGCGGTGCTTCGGGCGGTTTTAGTTTCCGGCAGCTGTATCGATTCTGCCGATGAGAGAAGGTGCCCCCGGTGCTGTTTCGGGGAGGGTTGCGCCATGCCTTGCTGGCGGGCCAGCCGGCTTCAGGCTGCTGCCTCTTCAAGAAACCGCAGCCATCCCGCCACGCGGCTGCACTCTCGCTGTTGCCTGCCTGCTTCGGCCGCATTTTCTGTCTGTCAGGTCAGGATGTGATACGCCTGAAGCAGGCAGCTGGCGGGGAAAAGGCGAATGAGGCAGCGCCTTGATATGCACTGCTGCAGATGTTGTCCGTGAGTAATCTGTGGGATTTCCCCGATGACCGCACCCCCGCAAATTCAGCCAGACCAGCTTTACGCCCGGTGTGCCGACCACCTGCCGGCCCTGGCGGAGTCGTTCAATCTGTGCTTCGACCGGACTTGCCAGGTTGAGATGCTGCAGACGGAACCCGTGTCCTGGAAAGACTTTCAGCTGCAGGACGAGTACCACGGAGCCGGGCTGCTGGTGGCGATACGTATCGGCGGGCAGGGCATGCTGTGTCTGCTGCCGGAATCGCTGCGGCTGCCGGAGTGGTACCTCAACCCGGGACAGACCGAGGAAGCCCGACTGCAGTCTCTGGCCTTTGAATGGGCCCGCAATCTGCTGCCGGACGAAATCGAGCCGGATGACTTCGTTTCGCTCGCCGTTCCGCAGCTGGCGGAAGAAGTTGTCGGAGCCGGCCCGACGGACGATGCCTGGGCCGTTACGCTGAAAGTGGTCGATCCCGTGGCCAGCACGGAGGACGAATCCGATTCGCCAGGCTCGATTCTGATTCTGTGGCCCGTGGCCCGGCCTCCCTTCCCGCAGGAGGAAGAAGTCGACATCGATCCCCGGCTGCTGGAACCGGAACCGCCGGCCAGAGCGTCCACCGATCAGCCCGCGGAGCCCGTGCATCAGCGACTCCGGCGGGTTTCTCATCTGTCGGTGACAGTTTCTGTCCGGCTGGCGGAGAAACGGATTCGGCTGGGGCAGCTGCTGGCGCTGTCTCCCGGAGCTCTGATCACGTTCTCCCGCTCCTGCGAGGAACTGCTCGATCTGTACGTGAACAACCATCGCTTCTGCTCGGGCGAGGCGGTGAAGATCGGCGAGAAATTCGGCCTGAAAATCAACGAAGTCGGCGTGCGGCCCGTCCGGAAGAAGTCGGTCATCCAGGGCTGAACACGGCCCTGGTCCAGTGGGTCGTCCGGGCAGTCAGCCGGCCTGTTTTCGAGCGGATTTCGCCCCGGCCCTGGCAGGCTGCCCATAGAGGCCAGTGCGGGCAAAATCCTGCAGGGCAGGGGCTTAGGTAATCCGGCACATCGCCATTTCCGCCACGGGGCCAGACGGGTATACTCCCCGCCCGCCTGCGGAACAGCCCGGCTCGCTGCTGAGGCAGTGGCCAGAACTGCCGGGCGGAATGCAACACTGACTGACCGTGAGAACGCCTGAGGGAAAGGATTCCCTGTGCGCAGTATCGCCGTGATGAATCAGAAGGGAGGCGTCGCCAAGACGACCTCCAGCGTCAATCTGGCTGCCGGCCTGGCCCGTGCCGGAAAGCGAGTCTGCCTGATCGATCTCGATCCGCAGGGGCATGGTTCGCTGCATCTGGGTATCGAGGCGATGGGCGATATCCCGACGATGTACGACGTGTTCACTGGGCAGCGGCCGCTGTCGGCCGTCCGCCGGATGGTGGCTTCCAACCTGTGGGTGGCTCCGTCAAATATCGATCTGGCAGCGACCGAACTGGAACTGGTCGACGCGGCAAATCGCGAAACGGTGCTGCGGGATGCCATCGCCGCGATGACCGACGAGCAGCCTTTCGACTACATCGTGATGGACTGCCCGCCTTCGCTGGGCGTGCTGACCGTCAACGCGCTGACAGCCGCCCGGGAAGTGTTCATTCCCCTGCAGCCGCACTTCTTCGCCCTGCAGGGGCTGTCCAAACTGTTTGAGACCACGGCCCTCGTCACCCGCCGGCTGAACCGTGATCTGCGGGTGACGGGTATCGTCCTGTGCCTGTACGAAACCGGCACGCGGCTGGCCGCCGACATTACAGAAGACCTGATCGGCTTTCTGCAGAGTGCCGATCCGGAAGCTCCCTGGGCCAACGCCCGGATCTTCAACACCCGGATCCGGCGGAATATCAAACTGGCGGAAGCTCCCAGCTTTGGTCAGTCGATCTTCGCCTATGTGCCCAACAGCGCCGGTGCCAAAGATTATGAAGCACTGACGCAGGAAGTGCTGGCCGATGAGGCGCAGCAGGTTCCGGGTGGACCGCAGGCTCCTGTGCAGGCACAGGCTCCGGCTGCTGCCGAAGCACCACCGGTGGAACTGCGCCGGGCTGCCTGAGCGATTCCCGCATTGCACGCGGGAGAGTCTGCGAACACCTGCAACAGACAAACCGTGTGGCCTGCCGCTGGCGGGTCATGCGGTTTTTTTGATACGGGTGCTGCCCGCCGGTTGTCGGTTGCCGGTTGCCGCGCTCCCGCCATTCACCAGATGAGCAGGCAGGGAGAGCGGGACCGTGTGCGAACCGCCGAGGTTCCCGAAGGAGTTCCGGACAGGTCAAACTGGACAGGTCAGGCTGGCTGACGGGCACCAATCGCGTGGAGCGAAGCCTGAACCAGGCCGCGTGCGTCGCGGGCTTCCAGCAGCGTCTGCCGGGCGACTTCCGGAGAGCTGATTCCAGCCATCTCCACCAGCACGGAACCATCGGCTCCGAGCAGCACCAGGTTTCCCGCCTTGTAGAAGGCCTGACCGGGATGCCGTTCGACCAGAATCTCCGCGACATCATCCAGGGCAACTTGGCGCATCATGCGGATGCCCAGCGAATGCCACACCTGCAGGTGATGGCTGGTCAGCACGTACTTCTCGCCGGCCACCTTCAGCAGCAGAAATCCCGCTGCGCCCAGCGGCGCCGTGGGCAGGCAGAACAGCAGATACGACAGCGGTACGCCGTTGATTCGAAAGGGAATCAGCGTGTACAGCGAGCCCAGCATCCGCCCGATCCAGGTACTGGCAATCGACGGAAACCAGGAGGTAATCACGTTCTCGGTTCCGGCACGCACACCGGAAATCGCCTGAGGCCGTATAGTGGACATTATCTCAGATCAACCGCTGTTTGCAGTGGGTGAAAGACTCTGGCGTCGCAGCCGTTTGAGGGCGTACCAGCAGCCGGGAAGTGCCCAGAAATTACCAGAGGCAGGACTGCATTGCCAGCCACCACCGGCCATCGCTCGACCAGTCACGGGAATGGCGCTATAATCGGGCGGCTGGTCGAGGGAGTTCCCGGGGATCTTCTGTCCCGTGGGGCAACCGCTGTCCCCGGAAACCATGCTGCAGCCAGGGGGCGAACTGGCCGGAGGACGCGTTCCGCGTCATTTCAGGCAGTTGCCCTGTGCCGTCATTCCCGGTCCCTGGCCCGGCAGACACCTCGCTGGCCTGCCGCTGACTGTATTATCCCGCCGCTGTCTGGAAGAAGAGCCGTTCGTGGAAATTGTGCCCTATCCCCACCCTGCCCTGCGCTGGAAGGCCAAGCCTGTCAGCCAGATCGATGCCGCGCTGCGCAGCACTGTGCGGGAAATGTTCGATCTGATGTACGAAGCACGGGGAATTGGCCTGGCAGCCACGCAGGTTGCTCTGCCGATCCGGCTGTTTGTGGTCAACCCCACGGCCGATCCGGACGAGACGGAAGAAGAGTTCGTCTTCATCAATCCGGAAATCGTGCGGCGGAATGGCAGCAGCGAAGGGGAAGAGGGCTGCCTCAGTCTCCCCGGACTGTACGGGCCGGTGCGTCGGGCTGAAGTCATCGTGGTCGAAGCGTTCGACCTGAAGGGCCGGCCCTTTGAAATGGAACTGACCGACCTGCCTGGTCGTGTGGTCCAGCATGAGAACGATCATCTGGACGGCATTCTGTTCATCGACCGAATGGCCGAAGCCGACCGCCGCGAAGTGAACGACCATGTACTGGCCTTTGAAACGGAGTTCCGTCAGGCACAGGCCGAAGGCCGCTGGCTGCCCGATCCGGAACTGGAACGGGCTCTGCAGGAACTGGAACCTGGCTGAGACGGCGGGAAATTTCCCGCCACAGACAGCAGGCAACTGCCGGCAGATGCGCGAATTGCAGGAATGACAGGATCTCTGGCTGCTGTCATTTCCCATGATGGCCTGAACGACCGGGAACCAGCCGTGAGCCCCGTGCCCGCCGCCGGTTTTCCGCTGGCCGCCGGGGTAAGGCAGGATCAGGATCGACTACGGAACGGAGACCCGCAGAGTGCCATTGAGAACGGTCATGATGGGGACAGGGCCGTTCGCTCTGCCCACGTTTCAGCAGCTGGTCGACAGCCCGCACTCTGTGGTGGCACTGGTCACTCAGCCGGACCGTCGTGGCCGGGGACACCACCGGCACGTCAATCCTCTGGCGGAACTGGCTCGCGAACGGGGAATTGAGGTTCTGCAGCCGGAGAATGTGAACGAGGAAGAGGTGGTCGCCAGGCTGCGGAGTCTGGAAGCCGACATCGCGGTGGTGGCGGCCTACGGGCAGATTCTCCGTCCATCCGTCCTCGCTGCTCCCCGGCTGGGGGCCATCAATCTGCACGGCTCGCTGCTGCCCCGTCACCGTGGCGCGGCTCCGGTGCAGTACGCCATCCTGCGGGGCGATACGGAAACCGGCGTCACCATCTTTCAGATTGAACCGCGGCTGGATGCCGGGCCCGTGCTGTCGATGGTGAAGACACCAATCGATCCGCGGGAAACCAGTGGCGAACTGATGATGCGGCTGGCGGATCTGGCGGCCCCGCTGGCGCTGGAGACGCTGGATGGGCTTGAACAGGGCACGCTCACACCAGAAATCCAGGACGGGACGCAGGTCACGAAAGCACCACAGATCCGCAAGGCCGACGGGATTGTCGACTGGTCGCACCCGGCAGAGGAAATCAGCCGGATGATTCGGGCCTGGCAGCCCTGGCCGCTGGCGGTCTCGCATATCTCAACGGATGGTCGTCCGGAGGTGCGGGTCATTCTGCTGGAAGCCACAGCTCAGGCCGCACTCAGCGAAGCCCCCGTGGACGGGGACTCCTCAGCAGCACCAGCCACCGATGCTGTGACTGCGGACGCACCAGCTGATTTCCACTGCGGTCAGGTGGTTCGCGTCGGGACGGACCGGCTGGTTGTTCAGACGGGTGAGGGAGTCCTGGCCATTACCCGCGTGCGGCCGGAAGGGCGACGGGAGATGTCGGTTTCTGACTGGCTCCGCGGATACCCGGTGGCAGTGGGAGATACCTTCGGGCCGTCGACCGCGGCGAAGGACTGAAGCGGCCGTGCGGAACCAGGCTGACAACAGGGCAGGGAGGCGAAGACATGCTGGATTCGGCGTACTGGTCGGCCATCCTGCTGGGCGTGGTGCAGGGGATCGCCGAGTTTCTGCCGATCAGTTCGTCCGGGCATCTGGTGATCGCCGGGGCGCTGCTGAAAGAGGCCGGCCGCATGCAGTCGGAGCTGGAACATAATCTGCAGCTGAATGTGGCCCTGCATGCCGGCACCCTGGGCTCGATTGCAGTGGTATATTTTCGCGAGCTGCTGGCCACCGCACGGGATTTCCGCCGGTGTATGCTGGTGGGGGTGGCCACATTACCGCTGGTGGTGCTGGGCCTGCTGCCCGATGTTCGCCATGCAATTGAAGAGCTGTTCCAGAGCCCGCTGGTGGCCGGCTGTGGTCTGCTGGTGACTTCGGTTCTGCTGACTGCGGGCTGGCGGCTGGAACGCGACCGGGACGAACTCTCGCAGCTTTCCCCGTTGAATGCGCTGGCTGTCGGGCTGTTTCAGTCGGTGGCGGTCATTCCGGGCATTTCACGGTCGGGCAGCACAATTTCCGCCGGCCTGCTGGTGGGCCTGCGGAGAAACGCGGCCACGGAATTCTCCTTTCTGATCGCTGTTCCCGCGATTGGCGGAGCCACCCTGCTGACGATTAAAGACGTGCTGGAAGCACCAGCCGCCAGTCCTTCCGCGAATTCCCCCGGTGTCCTGCTGGCCGGCGCTCTGACAGCGTTCCTCGTGGGTATTGTTTCGCTGCGCTGGCTGCTGAAACTGGTCACGATGCGTCGGCTGCACTGGTTTGCCGTGTACTGCTTCGTCGCCGGCTGTGCGACGATTGTCTGGCAGCTGGCAGCCCGGGGAGGCGGTTGAGCTGCGCACACGACCGGCAGCCAGCGTCAGATACGCAGTTCCGTCTCGGGCGGGCGAAACCGGGCCAGCAGCACGCGGCGGGCAGCGATAACTCCCGCCAGGATGAGAACCAGAAAACCGGCACCGCCCGCAGCCAGCACCGCCCACCAGGTGGTTCCCAGCAGGGCGAGTACCACCAGCTGGTGCTGAGACAGCCAGTCTCCCCAGTTACGCTGCACAATCCCCGGCAGCACAATCGCCAGAGCCAGGGCCAGCATCAGCGCGGCCAGCCAGCGGAGCGGAGACGTGCCCAGCAGCTGAATGCCGATGGTGTGGGACACCGGCCGGTGCCGGGGGTCTGCCGGCGGCAGAACCACCACGAAGCCCGGATCGGACAGAGGCCGGTTGAGCAGAGTGAACACGCTGGGCAACCCGTTCAGCGAGGTGGACTGTCCCGCGGCAGGCAGTGTGTGGCTGAGCCGGTCCAGTTTTTCCTCCGCCTGATCAATCAGCAGCGGCAGCCGGGAGACGTCTTCTCTATCGGGCGGAACTGTTGAACCACGATTCCCGGCGGCTGTTTCTGAACGCACGGCAGCGGACAGCAGCTGGTGCAGATCTCCTTCAACCAGACCATCGTTGGCGGCCGACTGTACCGCTTCCAGCAGGGCGGCAATCACCAGCGTGGCCACATCGTCCACGTCGCCCCGCATGCCGGTCGATGAAATCGTCATGCTGGTTTCCGGAGGCGAGGCAATCAGCACCAGTTCGCGGAGCACATCGGCATTCCGCACCGCGGGCAGCGGAATCTGCCTGCCGGAAAACGGAGAGGTTCCCCCCGTCCCGAGGCGTTCCCAGGTAATCTGCACCAGGGCCGGGGCCCCGTTGGCCGGAACTGCCAGCTCCACTTCGTGGTTGTGATTGAACACCGGCTGGACGGGAGTCTGACCGATGATGGCGCCTCTCGGAATGGTTCCTTCGGGCCATTCGAGCGTGATTCCGCCCGCGTCACCAGGATCCAGAATGAGTTCTGTAGTGCCGGACAGTCCGGTGTATCCGTTAAGCCACAGCGTGGTCAGCAGCAACCGGATTCGGGGCGGTCTCGGTCCCTGTTGCGCGGGTGTTGTCAGTTCCCAGACCGACTGCCGCTCCGGGGCAGGATCCAGCTGCCAGCTGCTGACGAACGGCGGAACTCCTGATTCGCCAATCCAGTCCGGCAGCTGATTTGGATTGAGCGGGCGGGCGACGGGGGCCGAGTCGTCCGGCGGGTTCTCTGCGTTCCCGGTCGGACTGTCTGCCCGGGGGCCGCCAGCTCCAGTGGTGCCCGCAGGGCCTGTGCCCGTTCCGACTCCGTCCGCCGCGGGCAGAGCGGGCGCCGTTTTCCGCGGCACGAGTTCCTGACCCAGCAGCGCAATGGCCGGCAGCTGGACCGCACCATCAACTGTCGGCAGGTGCAGCTGAAGTCCATCCCGTGGCAGGATGGATGTCTGCAGGACGAGCACCACGCTCGTCCGGGTTTCCGAGGTATCGAATGACAGCAGCTGCGAGCCATCCGGCCGCAGCTCGGG
>JAGQPV010000238.1 GCA_020426545.1 Planctomycetaceae bacterium | reverse complement strand
CATGCCTGGCGTGTAACAGGGCCGGAAGAGTCCCGCGCGCCCGTACGGTAGTTGTCGGCACCGCTGTCGGATAGTCCCAGCTGGCTGGCGGCAGACCGGCCCGCAGCACATCGAACAGAATCCACACCAGCAGCACCGCGGGCAAAGCCGCCAGCAGCCACAGACCGACTTCCGCGGGGCGCAACGCCAGCCTGCTGCGGGACATCAGCCGGGGTGGTGCAGCGGGCGGGCGGGCAGTCATCAGGTTACTTTTCGTTGCAGTTCAGCAGGAACAGGAACAGGAACAGCCCGGGACCGGCCCGGGAACCGGGGGCGACTGGCGGAATTCAGTTGCGTCTCCAGAAGGAAGGCGCTGCTGACATGCGACCTCCGTCCATCCACTCGCACAGCAGCACCAGCCCGGTCACCGCCAGCAGCAGCACCAGTCCGCCGGCAAACAGCGCACTGCGGTGCATTTCCCCGGCATAGCCCATTTCCAGCGCGATCTGCGCCGTCAACGTGCGGACCGGGTCAAACAGTGAACGGGGAACGCGGGCCACATTCCCGCTGACCATCAGCACGGCCATGGTCTCCCCCAGGGCCCGCGCCACCGCCAGCAGCACGGCCGAAATGACACCACTGCGGGCGGCGGGAAACGACACTTTCCACAGGGTAGTCCACCGATCCATCCCCAGGGCAGCGGCTCCGCGAATCCACTCGGGAGACACACCCGCCAGGGCGGATTCTGCCAGTAACGCTACGGTTGGCAGAATCATAATCGCCAGCACCAGACCACCGGCAAACAGGCTGGCTCCCGGTGGGTGCCAGGCATTCACCAGCGGCACCAGAACCGTCAGCCCCCAGAAGCCATAGACCACTGAAGGAATACCGGCGAGCAGTTCCATCAGCCGGCGCTGTGGTACGGCCAGCGGTTTCGGCAGACCGGAATGCTGCACCGCAGCCCAGGCCAGCCCGCACGGAGCCGCCAGCCCAATGGCCAGCACGGTCACCGCTGTTGTTCCGGCGAGTGCAGGCCACAGGCTGAAGCTGCCTTCCGCCACCTCTCCCGCGGGGTACCATTCCGTATCACGCAGCATTCGCGGCAGGCCGATTTCCGCCAGGGCCGGCCAGGCTTCCCGGAGGACAAACAGCAGCACCAGGCCCACCACCCCCGCGCTGACGACACCACACAGGCTGACGCACCACAGGAGAATCATATCGGCCGAGAACCGCGCCTTCTGCGGGCAGACACACCCTGCTCCCACCGGATACGGGCTGTCCGGCGGCTCGGGTTTTCCGGGCGAAGCAGGCAGGTTTGCGGCAGGCATGTCGCGGTATCCAGCCGAAAATAGAGCACCGGCTGCGCCCTGCGTACCTCTCAGTACGGGGCGGCCGTTGCGGAGGCGGATTCCAGCCCGGGCTGTGCCTGTCGCGCCGGTTCCCGCTCTGGTGCAACCAGCGGAACGAACGACAGCTGCTCGATCAGATCGTGAACCTCCGCCGAACGGGCAAAGTCCACCAGGTCTTTCACCAGGCCCCTTGGCGGGCTGCTGGAAACCAGATTCAATGTACGGGACAGCGGAAACTCGCCCGACTTCACCGTGCTGACACGGGCTTTGACACCCGCCAGCGAAAGCAGGCGAATCGGCACACCGGCCGCCGCGTCGTGCTCTGCCGTCCCGATGGACACATACCCGATGGCGTGCGGATTGCCGGCCACCGTCTTGATCCCCTGTTCGTTATCGCCAATCACCACATCGGCGGCGATCTGGCGTGCTTCCAGCCCGAAGTGCGCCAGAAACAGCTCCAGAGTCGAACGGCCTTCGGCCTTGTTCACCACGGTGATCGGGGCATCCGACCCGCCCGCTGCCTGCCAGTTGCTGATCGTACCGGTATAGATGCCAATCACCTGCTCGCGGGTCAGTTCCTCAATCGGGTTGTCCGCATGCACGATCAGGCAGACGCCATCTGTCGCAATCGGAAAGGCGAGGAGCTCCGCTTCATCGTCCTTCAAGGACCGCGAGGCCATTCCCAGATCGGCCAGCCCGCTGCGGGCATCGGCAATGCCCCGGGACGAGCCGCCCGTCTGCACATCAACCCGCACACCCGGGTGCCGCGATTCAAACCGCTTTGCGATCTCCGCCATCAGCGGGGCAATCGTGCTCGACCCGGTCACCACGATGCGGCCTGCTTCCGCATCGCCGCCCCCTTCCGGGTTCCCGCAGCCGCACAGAGCACAGCACAGCAGCAGTCCGGTGGAAACAGCCAGCCGGTGCGATCCGGTGAGGCGAGTTGACGTTGACATTCTTATTGTCCTGCAATCGTCCAGGTATTGGGCCGTCAGGAAGAAGAACCTCGAATGCGGGAGAAATCCACCGATACGGCAGACAGCCGGGTGGGGAGAGTCATGCAGCAGCCGGCTGCAGACGAACCGTCACGGGATACAACGTGACAGGAAGCCAGGGGCCTGTCAAGCACCGCCGCGCGGAAGCAGGCCGCGGACCGCGCAATGGCCTGCGGCGGGGCCAGGCTCCCCAGGCCCGGGGGGCGGCACAGCGACTGCATAAAGCGCCTGACCGTGCCGGAGTTTCCCGAGAGCGAACTCAGCCGCCGTACTGAATCTCGCCACTGCCCGACGAACTTCCGCCGCCGCTGCTGTACCGTCCGCCGTCCTGGCTGGTGGCTTCGAACGACCGTGCCACGTCGGTCAGTTCCTTGTGCACCGAGAACGAGACTTCCGACAGCCCGACCGTCAGCGTCAGCACCACAATCGTGGCGATCAGCACGAGTTCGGCGGAGAGAATGAATCCCCGTTCGTCATTCCACAGCTGCGCCGCAACGGTCGTCAGGTCAAAATTCTTCATGGCGGCTTCCAGCTCCAGAGCAGTTCACCAGCGGGAGGTCTCAGCGGGCATCGACCGATCACCAGCCCGCGGCCCTGTACGAGGCAGCGGGCGGCATCAGTCACCACCTGGACTCTGGCATCTGTCCGACAGGAGCGCCGCAACAACCCCGGGAGAAACCCGCCCCGTGGACCAGCCTGACTGGCTGCTGCATGCAGAACGTCATGACCGGCAGAACCGGCCCGCCGGCTGAACCGAAAACAGCGACCATAACGCCTGGCGACCCGGCTCCCGACGAATTCTCCCGCCGGTGGCCGAAACGCTCAGGTCCAGTGGCGTTGCTCCAGCCACTTTGCAGCCACAGTACAGCTGACTGCCGCTGCGGGAACAGCCACGGTCATTCTTCGGCGGGAACTTCAATGTCGAGTGTCTCCTGCCCGGCGGAGAGATCGACTTCCATCCGGTAATCCGAGAACAGCACCGGCGGCCCGGAGGCCGCGTCTTCACCAGCCCCCTCGCCATATCCACTGATGGTGATGACCTGAGGACCGGCTGTCGGCCCCTTGCCTTCCACTGTCTGCCAGGTGCCATTGCTGATTGTGCCGGCGCCCGCAGGGCCCTTGTTTCCCCGGGCCGTATCGGGGGCGAAACTCAGGTCACCAGCAGGAACCGGCTGGCCGTCATGAGTTATCTTCCCCTGGAGTGCCAGCCGCTCCGGTTCGTCTGCACTCCCGCCACCACCACAGCCCGCGGCCTGGAGGGCCAGTACCACCAGCAGCATCGAAGGCAGGAGCAGCTGAAATCTCCTGCCTGTTCCAGAAATGATCACTGCAGGAATCCTCCTACGGGCAGATTGTCGGCCATCACACCCAGAGACTGATACGTTGCCAGGTCGATGTTCTCACTGACAAAGTGAACCGAACCGTCGGCCGCCAGAAAGTGGCAGCCGCCCTCATGATGACTGCCGAAATGCGTCGTCGCTTCGCCGGGATTGTAGTTGTCCTGCACGGGGCGGAAGGTGCTGCCGTTGATAGCTTCTGCCGTGGCTCCCAGCATGCAGGGCACATCGCCCCAGCAGCCAGTGGCCCAGGTCTGCCAGTGGGAGGCTCCCGTACCCGAACTGGCCCGCAGCGAAACATATTTCGTTTCGCCCACCATGAACACGTTGGAGGTTCCGTCCGTCACGTCCCGAATCCGTGTCGATGAGTTCTCGGAAAACATCCCGTTAAAATAGTACTTCCGGTTGGAACAGCACAGCTCGCAGGCATTGCCGGCGGCCAGCTGAGTGGCGTAATCACCGCCGCCCTGCACGGCCAGGTAGTTGATATTCGCCAGCCCTTCGGAGGAATTCGGGTCGGAAGGGCACTCGAAGTTTGAGTTCCGCTGCTCCTGCAGCGGTTCGTTCGTGGCAGAGCCCGTGCCATCCAGCTGATAGCGGAAGTTCTCGCTGAAATTGAAGCTGTTATACAGCGGGGCGTCGTCCATGTACGGCAGAATCAGAATGGTCCAGGTGGCCCCTTCGGTGGGGTTGGAGCCGAGAGAGCACCCGGAGCCGGTCCCCTGGCGGAAGCCGTTGTTGTTCACCACAGATGGCGGAAAAGCCAGGATGGAATCGTGATAATTATGCAGAGCCAGACCAATCTGCTTGAGCTTGTTGCGGCACTGGGTGCGCCTTGCCGCTTCCCGCGCCTGCTGCACCGCCGGCAGCAGCAGTGCAATCAGAATGGCGATGATGGCAATCACCACCAGCAACTCGATCAATGTGAAACCACGCCGGAATCCACGTGTGGACATGGAAAAGCCTCCCGCGATCAGGAATAGAAGAATGGCCAGAGCAATCGCTGCCGCGCAGGAAAGAATGACGGCTCCAGAATGATCAAATACCTGGAAAAGTCTCTGATATCCGGGTAACCAGCGACCCGAATCGAACAAGAAACCAGGGCGGAACGACGCCGGGAGATATACCCTGCCAGTAGCGATTTGCCGCCAGCGATTGTAGCAATTTTCGGGCCGCAGTCCCCCGAAAACTCCGAAAACCCTGACGTCCGCCCCGGACTGACCTGCTCCTTCACCGGTGCCGAACGGCTGCCCTGCACAGTCAGCCGGACCGTTCCGGCCAGACGGTTATCCTCCTGCCTGCCTCGGGAACGGCTGCGAACGCATCGCTTTCTCTTGATGCAAGCCGCCGGATCCGATAATGATAGAGTATGGCACTGGTGAATATCCGTCCCGAGGGCATCTGTCCCGGTGCGCCTCCAGTCCATTTTGACAGCAGCAGCGGTCCGTGCTCCCGGAACAGAGGTTTCGGAAAGACCACGGATTCCGCCCTGCCGTTTCCAGATTTTCAAAGCAGTTGCCGCTGAAACCTGAACAGACAACCTGAATTCAGCATCTTCTGAGGAACACCCCATGACTCACCGCCCACCTGTCGCTGCCAGTCGCTCCGGCTGCCGGGAGTTTCAGCGGGAAACCCGGCTGAGCCGACGTACGTTTCTGCGGGCGGGTGCCCTGGGGGCTGCCGGACTGACACTCAGCGACCTGCTGCGACATGAATCTCAGGCAGCTGCCGCGAATACCGAGCGGTCGGTCATCATTCTGTGGATGCGGGGCGGCCCGTCTCAGCACGAAACCTGGGATCCCAAACCGAATGCCCCCGCGGAATACCGGGGCAAGTTCGGCGCCACATCGACCGCTGTGCCGGGCATTCAGATCTGCGATCTGCTGCCGAACTGCGCCAAGCTGATGGATAAATGGTCGATTATCCGCAGCCTGTACCACACCAATGCCGGCCACAGCGCGGGCGACCAGATTCTGTTCACCGGACACGATCCCGGCCTCGATCCGAACGTCAATGTTCACCCGAGCTGCGGTTCGATCGTGTCGGAACAGCTGGGCCACCTCACGCCTCAGCTGCCCCCGTACGTGATGATCCCCCGCCAGGTTCCGGGAACCGATTCGGCCTACCTCGGTGTGGCGCATAAGCCGTTCGAAACGCTGGAAGACCCGGGCGTTGAGGGCCCGTTTGAGCTGAAGAATTTCTCACTGGTCGAAGGCATCAGTGCTTCCCGGTTCAACGAACGGCGGACTTTGCTGGCCGGGTTCGATCAGCTGCGGGCTCAGGTCGACAGCTCCGGGCAGATGGAAGCTGTCGATAAATTTCAGGACCAGGCCTGGCATATTCTCAGCTCCGACAAGGCTCGCGATGCGTTCAACCTCGACGCCGAGCCGGCCCACGTCCGCGAGCGTTACGGCTTCATGCCCCGCTACGACCCCGGTGCTTCCAATCGCTGCAGCGCCGCCGCCTTCAGCCAGCGGATGCTGCTGGCCCGGCGCCTGGTGGAAGCCGGCGTGCGGCTGGTCACCGTCGACTGCCGCTGGTGGGATACCCACGTCGAAGGCTTTGATTCGATGGAGAACGGGTTCCTGCCCCGCTGGGACCAGTGCTACCCCGCTCTGATTCAGGACCTCGAAGAACGGGGCATGCTGAAGAACACCATGGTGGTGGCGTGGGGCGAGTTTGGCCGCACCCCGCGGGTGAATACCAACCGGGGCCGCGACCATTACCCGAACGTATTCAACGCCGCCCTGGCCGGCGGACCGGTGGAAGGTGGCCGGGTGGTTGGTTCGTCCGACGCAAAAGGTGCCTTCCCGCTGGCCAACCCCAAAACGCCGCAGGACGTGCTGTCGACCATGTACCGGTTCCTCGGCATCGACGAATCGAAGCACTACCTGAATAACGCAGGCCGTCCGATCCGGACGCTGCCCTTCGGCCAGCCGATTGACGAACTTGGCTGAACAACGGGCGGCACAATTGCCACCATTCACCGGGTAACGCCGATGTGCTCCACCCCGGCCGGCTCCGCGCAGACTGCCTATCGCTGAGAGCCACGGTTCTTCAACCGGTCACTTCCTGCCTGACGGGCAGCAGGGCCGGCGCGTTCGGAGCGCAGCGGACCTGCAGTACTGCGGGCAGCAGCTGCAGGGAAAAGCGGGAACCTTCCAGTTCCAGCCCGTCAATTGCTCCGGCGAGCGGCCGGGTCGACTGCAGTTTCAGCCCGGTCACCCGCCGGTGAACGACCAGTTCGTGATCCAGAAAGTCGCCCAGCATGTAACTGGCTGCCAGCTCGGCAATGTCCAGCGGTGGCCCATCGCAGATGGCGACCAGATCGAGCAGTCCGTCGTTCAGCCGGGCCGGCGGCGCGACCATCAGCCCGCCGCCGGAACCCGGTCCGTTGGCCAGAAACAGGTTCAGCACCTCGATCTGAAACGGCGCGCCATCCTGTTCCTGCACGGTCAGTTCATAGCATTCGAGGTCCTGCAGTACATCAATCGCTCCCCGCACAAAACACCAGGCCCCCCACCGCTCTTTCTCCTCAGCCGTCAGTGCCTGCGTATATTTTCCCGTGTTGCCCGCGCTGAAGGTATTCAGAGCAATCCGCCGGCCTCCCTCGAACTCCACATCAATGGCGTCAATTCTTCGCACCGGAGCCGCTGTCAGCATCTCCACGGCTTCCACCGGATCCAGCGGAATGCCCAGCTCACGGGCGAGATCGTTGCCGGTCCCGATGGGCAGAATGCTCAGTACGGTATCGTGGCAGCCACTGCGGATGATCTGCTCGCCGATGGTATTGATCGAACCATCGCCGCCGGCCACCAGAATTTCGCGGATTCCCGTCTTCAGTGCCTGCAGGGTCGCCTGCCGGGCATCCTCTGCGGAATGAGTGACGATTACTTTCGTACCGGGCTGCAGGGCGAGTTGCCGCTGAGCGGTTTCACTCCGCGCGGCAGAGCCTGCTCCCGCATTCCACAACACCACTTTCTCGGCGGTCATATCCTGCTGCTCCATGCCGGACAACTGTCAGACAGCTGATCCCGCCTGATGTTCCTGATCTGCCCGGGCGGCGGCATCAAACGCGGCCGCGGCCTGCAGCAGTTCGGCCAGATACCCTTCCAGCTCCGACAGACGACTGACAATTTCGCGGTCGCTCCAGAACAGAGCGCCGTCCTCAATCCCCACGCAGGCCTGCCCTGATTCGCCGGCCAGTTCTTCCAGCACCCGTTTCTGCTCGGGATTCAACACCCGGGCCAGTTCCTCCTGATTCAGGCCGCTGACCACAAACCACTGGTCGAAATCCGCATCGCCCGTCGGCCGGGTGCCTTCATCCACAGCCCGGGCCAGCGCGCCGAACACACCTTCCACTTTGCGGATTTCCAGCTGCGGCGGCACCGCACTGTGCAGTTCCAGCCGGATCGTAATCTGCTGCACGCCCATCTCGCCGGTGTCTCCGGCTCCGGCCGAAGTACTCAGGCTGAAAGCCCGCCCGCTCACGCGACCGGAGACCTGCGTCT
>JAGQPV010000237.1 GCA_020426545.1 Planctomycetaceae bacterium | reverse complement strand
GACCACGCACCCGCAGCACCAGCCCACTATAGCCGATCCGGCGGTTCGATATCTGCAATTCCCTCCAGCAGCAGCACGCTTTCCGGGCCATCCCGCTGGCCAGTGCATTCACGAACGGCCCGGCCCACGGTTCTGGCGGAGCGGCTTTTCCTGCTCGCCGGGCCGCAACTCCCCATAGCAAAGCGTGATACGTGCGGTAGAATGAAACAGGCTTCCGCAGTGGCCACGTCCCCGCAGTGACCGGGGCGAACAGGTGGCCAGCAGAACAGTCCCAACCGGATGAATAACAAGCAGAAATCGAACCTGAAACCGCGAAATTACCGGCGCGGCAACCTCTGTTAGAACCTGCCCGCGGCGGGACGACAATCTCGAATTGCCAGTGAGCACAGACTTTTCCGCACATGCCGCCGGTTGAGCGGATTCAGCGGAACGGCTTGGGCAGGGGCCGACGGTATACAGCTGGCCTGTCAGAAATATGACGCTGGTTCGTCTGAATAGAACCGGGCAGTCTGCCGGTGGCACCCCGGAATGGCAGGATAGCGAACGCTGGCAATTCGCATGGCTCGCACAGTTTTCCGAGCGGTCTGGTCCGGCAGCACAGTTCAGAATCTGGCCCTTGTCGAGGGCACCAGGATTTTCCGCCCGCTCCGGAATTCCGGAGTTCGGCAGGATGGAATCGAATACCCCATGAGGCAGCACCAGATGAATGCAGCGGGACTGTACGATCCTGCCGACCGAGGTTTCCGGGCGATCCGACTGTCCCCCGTATCACCGGAGGCACGCCCGGCTGTTCCCCGGGCAGCCAGCGGCAGAATGGTTCCTGCTGTTCTGTCCGGACGTGTCGCTCCGGTTCGATGGCTGGTCCCCGGGCTGTCGGTGCTGTTTCTGCTGGTACTGCCTTCGGTGGTGCCACCTTCGCTGATGACTGGGGCCACCGCCCAGGCGCAGGAGGCTGCGAAACCCGCCGACGCAGAGGCCGCCGACACAAAACCAGCTGAGGCAAAGGCAGAAGACGCGAAGGCAGAAGAGGCAAAGCCAGCGGCCCAGCCGAATCCGAAGAAACCGGCCAACCCGCTGGGGAATCTGTTCCGCAAGCTGTTCCCTCCGCGGAAACCTGCTCAGCCCGTGCTTCCCGGTCAGAATCCGGATGCCGCGAAGCCGGATGACGAAGCCGCTACCGCCTCCGACGAACGGGACTACATCGACGCCCGCGCCCCGCACGATTCCTCACGGGCCCGTCTGTTGCGGCAGGTCGACGAACTGGTGGAGAACAACAAATGGGATGTGGCCATCGGCCTGCTGCAGCGGCTGCTGGAGCAGAATGAGGACCATGTCATCCGCACGGCCGATCATTCACTGACGACCGTCTGGACCGAAGCCACCCGTATGCTGAACCGCATGCCGGCGGAACAGCAGCGGCAGTATCAGCTGCAGTATGGTGCGGCGGCAGAACACCTGCTGAAGCAGGCGAACGAGTCCGGAGAAGTCGAAGCACTGGCAAACGTGGCCAGCCGCTATCTGCACACGACAGCCGGCCAGACAGCTGCCTCTCAGCTGGCGCAGAAACACCTGGACCGGGGCGAATTCGGTCTGGCTGCCCGCTGGTTTGAGAAACTCGTTGAAACCGACGCCCCCCTGAGCCGTTCCCCCCTGTGGAAACTGCGGTACTCCGCAGCGCTGCAGTACGCCGGTCAGACGGAGAAGGCCAGCGAGATTCTCGGTCAGTCTCCCGCCGGTGCAGCCCCGGGTGCCGATCAGCGGAAAACCCGCCAGGACTGGCTGCAGTCGGCCATTCCTCAACTGGCGGACGCTGGCGATCAGCTGGATGACTGGCCCATGTTCTTCGGCACGTCCTCACACCGCGGACGGGCCAGGGCGGGAATGCCGCTGCTGCTGAAACGCTGGAACGTGCCCACAACCTACAGTCACCCCATTCGGGAATCAGTCGAGTCGCTCGAAGCCGATCTTCAGGATGTCGGTCGGGCTCCCATCCCCGCATGGTTCCCGCTGATGGTGGATGGCAAAATCATCTTCCGGACATTCCGTGGAGTGCAGGTGCTGGATGCCGCCACCGGCAATCCACTGTGGGAAACCCGGCCCGGCATTTCACCCGAGCTGATTCTGTCGGGTCAGCCGACAACCAACCCCATCCATTTCAACCGGGCCGCCTTCGCTGTTCAGCAGCGGTATGTCTCCGGCAATGCCGACCACATGCCGCTCACCGGCTTCCTGTACCGGAACGGTTCCTGGGGCGTGCTGAACAGTGACGGCCAGCGTCTGTATGTCCTCGAAGACCAGGCCATTCTGTCGCGGTATCAGGCCGGGTATCAGTTTGGAGGCCGGGCCGGACAGAACGATGAATGGCGCAGAGACTGGGAAACCAACCGGATCGCGGCCTACGACCTGCAGACGGGACGCCCCGTCTGGGAGGCTGGCGGCACCGCGATGAACGAAACATTCGAGCTCAAGCTGGCCGGCACCTACTTCCTGGGAGCCCCCGTGGCCGATCAGGACGAGTTGTTCGCTATCGGCGAGAAGGACAGCCGCGTCTCACTGCATGTGCTGGACGCCCTGACCGGGCGGGTGAACTGGTCGTGGCATCTCGCCCGGACCGATACCCCCATCGATATGGATTTTGGCCGCCGCTGGTGGACGACGCAGCCGGCAGTTGACAACGGGGTGGTCATCTGCCCGACGACGATGGGCTGGATTGTCGCCATCGACCAGACCAGTCACACCCTGCTGTGGGCCGACCGCTACACACCTCCGTCGAAAACCAGCCGCAACAGCTCGCGGCAGAGAACGGTCGTCGAAGCCCGGCAGCTGAATGACCGCTGGTGCCCCTCACCGCCCATCATCCGGGGGAACCGCGTGATTTACGCTCCGCCGGAATCGACTTCGGTCTACTGCTGGGATCTGTTTTCCGGGAAAAGGCTGTGGGAAAAACCGAAGGGCACGCTGCTGTACGTGGCCGGCGTATTCGATGACCGCGTGGTGCTGGTCGGGAAAAATCATGTGGAAGCCATCAGCCTGGAGACAGGCAGGACAGCCTGGAATCTGAGCCTGCAGGATGCGGGCGGCCCGCCTTCCGGTTTTGGCGTGGCGGCCGGGGAGCTGTATCACCTGCCGCTGTCCAGCGGGCAGCTGTGGTCCATCGAGCTGAAGTCCGGAAAGATTGAAGCCCGGTCCTGGCGTCCCGATGGTGAAGCCCCGCTGGGGAACCTGGGCTTCTACCGGGGAATGCTCATTTCCCTCACTCCGCTGAACCTGACGAGCTTTGAACAGCGGGAAGCCCTGGTCGCCGAGATTCGCCAGCGGAAGCAGGCCAACCCGGCTGATCTGCAGGCAGCGGCTGCGGAGGCGGAAATCCATCTGCTGCACCGCGAATACGATGAAGCTCTGGCCGCATTGCGACGGGTCGACCGATCCACCCTGCAGGAAGGCACCACCGAGGCCAGCCGCTATCAGACGCTGCTGGTACGGTGCCTGGTCGAGGCGATCCGCTCGGACTACACCGCCCGGGATGCGGAATACGCGGAACTGCAGCAACTGAGCGAACACCTGCCCGGGCAGACGTCGATCGAACGCCTGGCGGCGAAACGGTTCGAAGCCCGGGGTGATCTGGCAGCCGCCTTTCGGGTGTATCTCGACCTGGCCGCCAATCCATCGACGCTGGGCGAGATGGTGCAGCAGGAAGATTCACGAATCAGCACGGAGGCCACCTTCTGGCTGTCCGGCCAGCTGAGCAGCCTGTGGGACCGCATGGAGCGGCCCTCACGAAACGCAATGCAGCCGCAGATTGCACAGGCGGTTGCGGCCGCGGGTGATGATCCCCGCCGGCAGGCACGGACGCTGCAGCTGTTTGAGTTTCACCCGGCCGCCGTGCCCCTTGCCTGGCAGCTGGCGAACGAAGCGGACCGAGCAGGAAATTTCGCCGAGGCCGAAAACTGGCTGCGGCAGATGCAGAACCGCGACGACGCAAACATCGCCGCGGAGGCCACCCTCCGGCTGACGCAACTGCTCCTGAAGCACGAGCTGTACGAGTCGGCCCGGGTTGAGCAGGCCCGCCTCGCCGCACAGTACCGGGAGGCGCAGCTGGCCAGTGGAAAAACAGGCGCGGAGGCAGCCGGTGAGATCCGGATTCCGATCAATGCCGCTCTGGTGGCCCCGGTGCGGGCTGAAGACAGCGTCTGGGGCGAATACGATCTGGAACTCGAAAAGACGGGCAACAACTACAGCTCAAACGTCGTGCAGGAGCTGACAGGCGACCCGGCCAGCGTGCCGTGGTTCAACCAGCACCGGCTGCTCGTCTTTCAGAATGAACAGCGGCTGGCCATCTTCGGCTCCCGCAATGAGCAACTGCACTGGCTGACCCCGCTGCGATCAGCTCCGCAGAACAGCCAGGGGAACAACCTTGCCTCCGAAATCGTGGACCACCTGCTGTTCGTCCTGCACCGGGATGTACTGCACTGCCTGTCGCCGGTCGACAAACGGATTCTGTGGAAAAAGGTGCTCGATACTCCAGGCGGCTCGAATGGTTTTTACCGTCGTCCTACAAGGCAGAACGAGCCCCCCATGCTGCAGGCCTCGCAGCTGAATTCCCGATTCTCGCTGAGCCAGCAGGCTGCGAAATCCGGCATGCTGGCGGTGGTCAACCGCTCTTACGTGTGCCTGTACGGCCGGCGGAAATTCTCCGTGTACGATGCACTGACGGGCCGGCTGCGGTGGCAGCGGGATGGGATCGGCCCGGAAACCCGGGTGTACGGCACGTCGGATGTGCTGTTCGTCGTACCGGGCGATAACGCCTCCCGGGCCACTGCGCATCGGGCAGTGGATGGCAGCCCGCTTCCGCTGGAAAACGTCTCCGAACTGGTTTCGCAGGCCATTGGCAGCCAGGGCAGTTCCCTGATTACGGCCAGCCCCACACGGGGCACGGGGCTGCTGGGGCTGACGCAGACTGGAATCGAAATCCGCCGCATCAGACCACTCACCGGGACGGTGGAATGGAGCCAGGTCATTCCCGGCAACAGCTACTGCATGCTGCTGGGCGACCAGCGACTGGTTTCCATCACCGATGAAGGCAAGCTGGAATCCATCAACCTGATCGACGGGCAGGTCCGTTACTACGAAGGCGTGCTGCCGGAAGATCTCAAGGGTCGCTCCGGCCTGCATGTGGTGGCCGATGCCAGCCGCCTGTACCTGGCAATCAACCGTCCGCAGAAAGGGAACCGCTTTTTCTATTCCGACGGAATTCCCGTCCTGCGGATCAACGGTCTGATGATTGCCTTCGACCGTGAACAGGGCCGCCAGCTGTGGAAACAGGAAGTGCAGAACCAGAGCCTCGTGCTGCAGCAGCTGGGGCACACCCCCTTCCTCGTCTTCGCCACGCGGAATCATGTCCGCAGGAAGCGAATGAGTTACTGGTATCTCAATCTGCAGGCCATCGACAAACAGTCCGGCCGCAAGCTGCTGGATATCGGCACGGGCACATCCTCCGGATTCCGGTCGATGCACCTCAACATGGCGGAACGCTGGCTGCAGCTGGAATCGTATAACCAGCGATTCCGCATTCACGCTGTCGAACGGAAAAAAGCAGAACCGGCCGTCCCCGACAGCAAAGTGTCTGCCCGTTGATGCGGGGCGAGCAGCGGCGGCGAACAGCAACCGCGTTCATGGTAGCGGCGACAGTGCCGGTAGAGCAGCGCCGCTCTGCCGCTGTCACCGGTCAGCCCGCTGTTCCCCGCCTATTCGTCTCCGGACGGCACGGCGAACTGAATCCAGCCGCTGCGGGCCGGTTCGGTGGTGGCATTGGCGACCGGTTGCCAGCTGCTCCAGCTTTCGTCCGGCTGGACCGTAGCCCCCGTGCGATACAGCAGCTGCGATGCGTTCCCGCCGCCGGCTGCGTTCTCGCCCTCTGATCCTGGCACCTGCGCCGTAGCCAGGCCCACGCCGGCATTGCCGTAGCCGTTACCCGAGTACCACATCAGGTACTTCCCGCCCGCGCGAATCACGCCGGGATAGGCCACCATCCGGCTGTTCCAGGTCTTCCCTGCGTCCGGGCCTGTCTCGCCTTCGGGCACCATCACCGGGTTGTGCGGGCTGCGGTACCAGGTTTCGCCGTCAATCGATTCGGCGAAGCCGATCGCATAGGTGTTGTTGTTCTCGTAGCAGCAGTACCACATCTTCAGGAGCGGCCCGTCCTGAATCACGCGGGGCACGGCGATGGCCCCCTTCTCCCACCGCAGCTGCGGATTGACAGGCACCACGGGATTGCCGGCGAAGCGTTTCCAGGTCAGACCATCGGCCGAGGTCGCCAGGCCCACCTGCTTGATGGCATGCTCGTCGGTGCCGAGATACCACATCCGCCAGCCGTCACCGGTGCTGTTCCGCAGGACCGAGCAGAACCCGACCGCGCCCGACTCCCATTTGTCGGTGGTCACCTGCAGAACCGGGTTGTCGGCATGCTTCTGCCAGGTCTGGCCGTCGTCCTCACTGTGGGCCACTGCCAGGCTCCACAGCTGGCCGAAGAAGCTGGCTCCCTTCTTCTTGGCCGAGTAGTACATCCGCAGGCGACCGTCCTTCAGGCGTATCACCTCCGGGCTGATGGTCCAGTCGCCGTCGTAGCTGTCGGCCGGGCCGGGAGACAGCACCGGGCCCACCACCGAACCGCGAAGCTGCTGCGGCTCGTCGGGAGACACGTCGAACCAGCAGATGCCGGGTTCCTTCCCTCGGCGACCATGCCACACGCGGATGGTGTCCCCGTCCCACCGCATGGGCCGGGCGTTCATACCACTCGGCACGACGGGATTACCCGCGAACCGTTCCCAGCGAACGGGCGTCACCGGCAGCTTCCCGGCACGAATATCCCGCCAGGAGAGGGGGAATTCTTCCCAGCCGTACGCGGGGGTGAGGGTGGCGGTTTCGGTGGTGATCTTCGCGGCCGCCGCGGGCTCAGCAGCGATGCCGCAACTCTGGGCCTCAGCTGAACGACACAGCAGCGATGGTATAAGGCAGGCGATCACCATCGCTCCGGGATTATTTCGGATCATTCTTGTCTGTCCTTTGGTGGCGACTTTCTGCAGAATCACCGGTTCTGGTCCCGTCACCATCTTAGTCCGCGGCGAATGTGACTCAGGAATTGCCGGAGTCGAGGGGTTCTGATCTGGGACACACAATCAAGTCGGGAGGTGATTCGCTGGGGCCGAATCAGGGAGATGCACTTGCCTCTTCCTCGATCACCAGTGTCTGAGTGGTCGCCAGCGTCGAGTAGTGCATCAGCCAGTACACGGCCGCTGCCAGCGCGCTCCCGAGCAGTGTCGCTCCGCCCCACATCAACGGAGAGACGAACCACAGCTGGCGGCCCGAGTGCCGACGGGTGGTTGCGTCACGGTACACGGCGCGGGCAAACACGATGTGAATCACGAACGCCACGATTGCCAGAATCGACGGAATCACGCCGATGACGAGCGCTCCGCCAGGGACTGCGTTCACGTTGATACCAACGTCTGAAACAGGGTCGCCAAATTCAATCATACGATCCTCCTGCGTGGTGTGGCTATGAACTGCTTCGGAACGTCAGGCAGTAACGTGGGGCACAGCCTGCTGGTTCAGTGTCGGGGAGTGACGGGTGACCAGATTCTCTGGATGCCGGTCGGCTGACGCTGTCGCGAGGCCTCCACTACCCCCGCGCAGCCCGGCGGGCCTTCTGTTCCAGCGGTCTGGGGGTTTTCTCGATCAGCCGGGTGATGATGTCGTCGCGGGTCACGCCTTCGCTGTCGGCATGAAACGTACTGACAATCCGATGCCGCAGCACCGGGTGCGCCACCGACTGCACATCTTCGGTCGTCACATGGAACCGACCTTCCAGCACGGCCCGGGCTTTCGCTCCCAGAATGAGGTTCTGCCCGGCACGTGGCCCCGCCCCCCATGAGACATACTCGCGGATGAAATTCGGGGCTTCCCCTTCGTCGGGCCGGGTGGCCCGCACCAGATCGCGGGCATACACAAAAATGTGCTCGGCCACGGGCACCTTCCGCACGACTTCCTGCAGAGCCAGAATCTGCCGGCCGGTCAGCGCGGTGGACAGCTCGGGCGTTTCGCCGCCGGTGGTCTGCCGCAGTATCCGCAGTTCCTCGGCGGCAGTGGGGTAGGTCACCACAATGTTGAACATGAACCGGTCGAGCTGGGCTTCGGGCAGCG
>JAGQPV010000236.1 GCA_020426545.1 Planctomycetaceae bacterium | reverse complement strand
CGTGCCGGGCTGGGAGCCGGCGTGGGTCCGACCCGTGGCACCGCGACTGGGGCTGCTGGCCGGACTGATCTTCTGCCTGATGATACAGGTGCGGGAATGAAACGCTGGATGCTGGTCGTTGCATTCGAGCGACGATCTCATTTCCGACAGCAGGTGAGCAGCAGCCGCACGCGACTGTCGAGGGAAAGCCGTCGCTGGCCGCTGTTCCGCAGGACGCAGGCTGATGAGGTTAGTCCGGTACTGCCGCAGGATAGATACCGGAGCTGGCTGTCGAAAGCCCCGTTCACAGCAGCGGGCGAGTGGACGTGGGGCGGCGGTTTATGCCCCTGAGCGGCTGGCTGCTGGTCGTGTGAGGGCGACTCTGGTGAAGTGGGGAACCTGATCAGTCGGAGGTTCCAACGGCGCTTCCGATTAAGTCAGCCGAAAGCGAGGTCAGCCGGCCGGTGCTGTTGGCCGACGGTCATCTGCGGAAAGGTTGAGCTGTGATGACCGGCTGGAGCGGCCCGGGCGGGGTAACCCGGCTGAAGCTGGCACCAGAGGAGCGGAATTCGCCGCAAAAAGCCCGGAGGAGGCTCCTGCAGCCCCGCTGTGGGCCGCTGTTCGGCGAGGAGAGTAGAGGAGAGAGGAGCCTGGGGACTCGCGACCGGCTCAGCACGGGGCTGTGGACTGCAGTTTTCGCTGCAGAATAGTGGACCACATAATGGACCAGGCCGATCCGGCCCGTAGTGGACCAGATCGGCCTGTCGTAAGCCGTTACTGTTTCAAGAGTTACAAGTGGACGTGGCAGGACTCGAACCTGCGACCTCTACGATGTCAACGTAGCGATCTAACCAACTGATCTACACGTCCATCAGAAGCAGACTGGAAGGCACCGTGGTGCCCGCAGTCCGCTGCCGACCGAAAGATTACGCTGGAAACCAGCTTACGTCAAGCAAAGAGCGTGCTTCCCGGCCGACTTCTCTCCAGGGCAACAGCCGGGCCGGCTGCCAGAGGACGTAATCCTCACAGAACACCTGTTTTACAGCCATTCCTGCCGGGCAGGGGCCCGGCACCGAATCCACTGCCTGTGCTCTGCCGGGCGGGTTGCAGCTGTTGTCACCCAATGCTGCTCTTACCCAATGAGGCGAAAGACCTGTCACCAGTCGCCCGTCACACTGCCGTCGGCGGGCAGGCCCACATTCTGCCAGACGGCCGTACTGATGTTCTCGCTGGCGAACCGGACGCCGCCATCGAGCAGCAGAGCATGCACTCCGCCTTCATGCCGGCTGCGGGCCGCTGCCAGCCATGCCCGGGACAGGTGATCGGCATAGGTGCCGGTGCAGGGGGCATAGTCCACGCTGACGCAGTTTCCGGAACGGACCTCGTCCGGCACGGATGTGTTCGGCGTGCTGTTGTGCTGGTAGTAGGTGCCTTCGGGATTACACCACGTGCCCCGCCAGTCGTTGCCCTGCACGGTGATGGTTTCCGAAATGCAGACTGTATTGGAAGTGCCATCGGTAACGTCACGCAGGCGAACCGAACTGACCTGGTAGAAGAGGCCGGTCTGGTGGCTGGGAATATTCTCCTTCCGGAGATGCCCTATCCCCGTGTTTGCCACGTAATTGATGCGGCCGAAGCAGGTAAGCACCGGCTCGGCTTCGGTATCCGAAGGACACAGATAGGCCCCCACGCGGGTCCCCATCACACCCCCGTTGGGTGTGCAGCCACCCATATACTGGTTGGCGGGGTCGATCAGTTCGTAGACGGCATTCTGGTCGAGGTAAGGCAGCAGCTGAAAGCCCCACGTGAGATGAGCGGGAAAGTTCGGCCCCGCGCCCCGGACATGGCCTGGCGGAAGCACCCCGTGCGTGCTTTCGTAGTTGTGCAGGGCCAGTCCGATCTGCTTGAGATTATTGCGACACTGCGTGCGGCGGGCCGCTTCCCGGGCCTGCTGGACGGCTGGCAGCAGCAGAGCAATCAGGATCGCGATGATCGCAATCACCACGAGCAGTTCGATCAGCGTGAATCCGCGGGAGGGGGAAGGCTGGCGCGAGGGCGGAAGGCAACCTGGCATGCTGTCAGCTCCGGTGGGGTCGAGAACCGCCCGACCTCCCTGATCAGCCGGGCACGAATCGGCCGATTATCACATAGACCGATTCGCCCGTCCACAACATTCAGACGTTTCCCGATGCACAGAAAATCACAGCCAGCAGCCGGGCCGGAACAGGTCAGCGGAGCTGATGGCGGCCGCCAAACTGGCGGGCGACCGGGCAGCGCCGGCAACAGGCGACTTTCTCTTCGGGTCGGAAGACTGTGGCCCCGACCGGGCGTTTGTCGCAGCTGGTTTCAGCTGTGGAGTGCGACGCTGCCGCCGAGGATGCGGAGGGCATTTTCCCGCAGAATGGCCCGGCGGTCGGCCTCGGGAAGTTCGGCCAGATCGATCCGGGCCCGCTGCATGGCCGAGGAATACAGCGGTGTATCGGTACCGAACAGAATGCGCTCGGCTCCAATTTCCGCTACGGCCCATTCCACCAGGCCGGGCAGCAGAGAGCGGGCACTCGAGGTATCAACCAGCACATTACCGGCTCTGCTCTGCTGAATGGCCCGCACCTGCAGCGTGGGGTCTCCGCCAGCTCCGCCGCCGTTCCCGAGGTGGGCCAGAATCAGCGTGACTTCCGGGTGGGCGTCGGCGAAAGGGATAAAATCGGCGGGCAGGCTGAGCGGATCTCCGCTGTGCACCAGCACCACGGCCCGGTGAGCAGCCGCCAGTTCGAACAGGGGACCACCATGGCTGGAAATCGCGTACTGGTGTTCCTCTGGATGCAGCTTGATTCCCGCACACTGCGGGTGCGGGAGCATTTCGGCCGCCTGCCGGAAGGTTTCCGGCTGCTCCGGATGGACGATGACCCACTGGGCCAGGCCAGGCACCCGGGAGACGTCTTCAAAAGCCGCCCGGTTCGCCGCGGGCACATCGGCCTGACCACGGGGAAGCAGACCGGCCAGCGGAGAAACCACCGTTAATCCGATTCCCGCCCGCGCCGAGCGTTCGGCGACTTCCTCCGCGCTGGCCGACATCAGCCGTTCGACCAGCTGTGGGCTGTTCTGGCGGATGCAGTCTCCGTAATGGGCATGCACATCAATCGCGGAAACCGGCAGCAGAGAGGCAGGAGCGACGTTCCGTTCCGCGGGAATTCCCGGCTGATGCTTCGGCTTCATGGCAAACTCCTGCACACTCCGGAATGGTGGCTGCCTGCCGCTGAAAGGAGGCCGTGCCGGCGGTGACTACTCGCCCAGAGTCGATTTCCGTCGCAGCAGGTGATGGTAGTGCTGGGCGAACCGGTGCGATTCGTCCCGCACATACTGCAGCAGCCGCAGCCCGTAAGAATGCCGGCTGAGTCGGCGGGGTTCCGGCTCTCCCGGAACGTACACTTCTTCCTGCTGCTTGGCCAGCGAGATGGTAAACGGCGGATCAACGCCCACCGCTTCCATAGCAGCCATGGCGGCGTTCAGCTGGCCGCGGCCGCCATCGATCAGCAGCAGATCGGGGAACGTCTCGCCCTCCTGGCTGAGTTTGCGGAACCGGCGGCTGACGACTTCCCGAATGGAACCGTAGTCATCGACTCCATCGACCGTGCGGATACGGAAGCGACGGTACCCGTGGCGGAAAGGGAGTCCGTCGATGAACTGCACCAGACTGGCGACGGTTTCGCCTCCCTGCAGATGAGCGATATCCACCCCTTCGATCCGCCGGGGCAGTTCCTTCAGACCGAAGACTTTTTTCAGCCCGGCGAGGCCCTTTTTCGGGTCGGTGTAGAACACTTCCGGCTGGGCATGTTCTTCCAGGTCGCCCCGCAGATTCAGTTCCTGAATCGCGCGGATCTGGTCCCGCAGGCGGGCGGCCCGTTCATACTTCCGTTCGGTGGCGGCGGCTTCCATCTCCCTGGAGAGGTCTTTCAGCAGCCGCTTCTTGTTGCCGTCCAGCAGCAGTTTGAGCCGCTGAATATCGCGGCGGTATTCCTCTTTGCTGATTCTCAGATTGCAGGGAGCCGTGCACTGGCTGATGCTGGCCAGCAGGCAGGGGCGGAACCACCGCCACCGCTCGTCGTCCTCGGTGATATCGAGCGAACACGTGCGAAAGCGGAAAATCTTCTGCAGGATGGCGATGGTGCCCCGCAGTTTGCGGGCACTGGTGAACGGGCCATACAGTTTTGAACCGCGGGCCCGGGGCGTGCGGGTGAACTCAACCCGCGGGAAGTCTTCATGCGTGGTGATTTCCAGGTAGGGGAAGGTCTTGTCGTCCTTCAGTTCCTGGTTGAACCTGGGCTGCGTGTCTTTGATCAGCCTGGCTTCGAGCAGCAGCGCATCGACTTCGCTGTCGGCCTCGATGTAGTCGATGCTGTGGATTTCGGGCACGAGATCGGCCGTCCGGCGTTCCACCGCTGCTGCCTGTGAGAAGTAGCTGCCCACCCGGCTGCGGAGATTCACCGCTTTGCCGATGTAGATCACCCGGCCCAGCTGGTCTTTCATCAGATACACACCGGGCCCGGTTGGCAGGGAACGGGCCTGTTCCCGAGGTTCCGGGTGCTGAGAGCTGCTGGTGACTTCGTCTGTCATGAATCGTCTGTCGCGAATGAACCCGCCTGTCCGTCCGTGAAAAGCACCGGACTTCATTGTAGGCGCCACAGCAGTTTCTGGGAGTCCGGTGGGCGATGACGAACCGGCAGCGGCAATTCCGCCGCAGCGGCGAACCCTCAAGACGCGGGAGGATAAAGGAAGGGAAGCAGCTGCGCCGGTGCCAGCGGAGCCAGCCCGGTCAGACCGCAGCGGTGCATTTCGCTGCAGAATTCCCCGGGCACGCAGGCATCGCAGTTTGAAATGGAAGCGAAGGCTGAGGCTGATGCGAACCGGCTGGAGAGCGGTGATTTCGGCGGAGGGCAGGGTTTCTGCTCTGCGGCCGTACGAGGTGCGCGACGGGGGGACACCTGGATTTTGCCGTGAGGAGATCACGGAGAAGTGATTGCTGATGCGTCCGCTTCGCCATTGCTGGCTGAGCGTTCCGGGCTGTGCGGTGGCCGCACACGATGAAGCGACACCGCGCAATTAAGAGCCTGCCGGAAGGTACTTTCGCCCATGTGTTCAGGTGAAACGAAGTTTTCACCGCGTTTTAGAATTTCAAGGCGGCAGAGAATGCCGAATGGCACGCGGCGTGCTTTCTCCTCTCCCGTCCTCAACACGGGGGACAGGGCTGACAACAAACGGTTGCGGCATGCTGCAGCAGGATAGTGAATCTCTGCCGGCACTGCTGAACCAGACGTCACTTCAGTAGCAGGAGAAGAATTATGTTGGGCTGGGCATTGACCTTTCTGATCGTCGCACTGATCGCTGGACTGTTTGGCTTCGGGCTGGTCGCGGGAACCTCCTACACGATTGCGAAGATTCTGTTCTTCGTGTTCCTCGTGCTGTTCATTATCAGCCTGGTGAGTGGTCGCCGTACTCCCATTACATAACTCGCCTGACCGCTGAGTTCCCGTCGCCTGTTCTTTGAACAGCGCGGCGGGAGAATGTCTGACTTACAGGACCGGCTGCCTGCCGGAGACAGCTGGAAATGGGGCTGGAAGGCTGATTTGAGGCCCGTGGAGCCGGGAGGCTCTGTGTGTGTCTTCACAGTCTGGACCCCGCGAATCAAGCCCGTACCGGGCACTACAGGAGAGAACCGATGAAGAGCCTGATGATGACTGCCGCTGCGTTCGCGATGTCTGCTGTGATGTTCACAGGCTGCTCTGAAACCGAGCAGCTGGAGAATGCGAAGCAGGACCTGCAGGAAGAACGCCAGGAAGCGCAGCAGGAAATCGCGGAAGCCGAAGAAGAGGTGGCTGCCGCACGCCATGAAGCACGGCGGTACCCGACTGAAGACAACGCGGAAGAGCTGAGCGAAGCGGAACGGGAAGCACGGGAGACCCGCCGTGAAGCTCAGGAAGATATCCGCGAGGCTGAGAAGGAAGTGAATCAGCAGCGGCAGGATGTTCGCGAAGAACAGCGCGAAGAAGCCCGCGAAGCACGTGAGGAACGTCAGGAGAACGTGCGGGACAAGCAGGCTGAAATCAACGAGGCCCAGGCTGAGGTGAAGCAGGCCCGCAATGAAGTGGACGATGCTCAGCTGAAGCTGAAGCAGGCCCGTGAGCAGGTGACCGCCGCCGAGAAAGACCTCGCTGACGCGAAGAACGACGGCAACGAAGACCTGATCTCCAATGCGGAAGACGGTCTGGAGGAAGCCCGGGACAAGGTGAAGGAAGCGGAAGAGACGCTGCAGGAGAAGCAGCAGAACCTGCAGGAAGCTGAGAAGGAACTGCAAAACGTGCAGAACCAGCCGGCTGCGGAATCGGACGACCTGATCGATAACGATCCGAGTCTGTGATCGACAGTCCCCGCGGGAGAACTGACTGCGAGACAGATTCACGCAGCTCTGGTTGAAGCAGTATCCCGGCTCCATCGCCGGGTGCTGCGATCCGCGGAAAGCTCACATTTTCTGGACGAGGAGATTTCTGGCGGTCAAACGGTTGGTGTGCTTTTAGCCTGCATTATCGCTGCAGATTCCTGAGCTGAGCTCGGACGACGCGCTGAGAAAGCTGGCCGGAAGCGTTTACCGCCCGCAGATGGCCAGCCCCGGCGGGCGTTTCGCGTGCACCAGTGCATGTGGGGCGCTCGCCTTTTTTGCTGCGCGAATGGATGTGACCGACACAGTTCGCCAGAGCAGGGCGGACACCGCAGGACTTCGTGTACGGGGCTGTTCAGCGCATTCTGTCAGCCCCCCATACCATACAGGTGGGTCAAATCTCTCCGCTGACGGCGATCACTTCCCGGCGATGATTTCCCGGAGCAACAGGCCGGAAACTACGGGAGGACAGGCACTGCCTGGACGTGTCCACCAGTGCCACATTGCGAAGAATTCAGGGGACATGCTGACGGCGGTGGGGCGTTTTACGCTGTCGGTTCATCGAAGCATCCTTCGGAACGATCAGTCAGCCGCATTCACTGAGCAGCTGAGCCAAAGGGGCAGCATGCCGCAGCAGAGCAGGAGGCGCAGAAGAAAACAGGGGAACTGCTTCCTGATGAAGCAGCTCCCCTGAGTGAAGTATTCGTCTGTCGGAATCCTGAGCAGTCACCTGAGCGACCTGACCGCAGGACCGGGTTTGAGGGCGAAAGGACCAGTCGCGTGAAAATCACATTGACCGACGCAGTTATGCTCGTCCATTCGTCCCATCCCGCCCACCGACAGGCCCGCAGGTCAGATCAGTTCCGCAAGGGGTTCCCGATGATCGAGCAGGTACTGCGGCCGACCGTTGGGGTCAATCAGCGTGGTGCCGTCGATATCGATGCCCAGCTGGCGATACACGGTCGAGAACACATTCTGCAGCTGTACCGGACGATCCAGCGGACGTTCGCCGTTGGGTGTGGTCGAACCAATCACCTGACCATGCCGCAGGCCACCACCTGCCACGAAGAAGAAGGCGGCAGCCGGCCAGTGATCCCGACCGGCATTACCGTTGATTCGCGGTGTCCGCCCGAACTCACCGGACATCATGATGATGGTATCGTCCAGCATGCCGCGGGAATCGAGGTCTTCAATCAGCATCCGCAGGCCGCGGTCCAGCGGGGGCAGCATGCTCCGCATGGTGGTGAAGTTATTGCCGTGGGTATCCCATCCGCCGAAGCCCAGCGACACACAGCGGACACCGGCTTCCACCAGCCGGCGAGCCACGAGGAAGTTCTGGCCGCTGTAACGCCGATCGGTGCCGTAGCGTTCAACAAGCCGCGGATCTTCATGCTTCGTGTCGAGCGCTTTCGCCAGATGACCCGAAGTCACAATGCCGACAGCCCGCTCCGTGAAGCTGTCCATGGCGGTCATCATGCCGGAGGTATCGGCCTCGGCCCGGAGTTTATCGAGCTGACCCAGCAGACTGCGGCGGTCATCCAGCCGCTCAGCCGTGAGGGCACGGTTCAGTTCCAGATTCGCACGACCGATTCCGTCGGGCTGATAGGCGGCGTGCATCTGCCCCAGGAAGCCGGGGTTGGAACGGCGGGACAGATCAACAAAAGTAGGAGCCGTGCCGTGCGGAGTTGTCTGGGCCGGGCCCAGCAGCTTCGACATGACCGAGCCCACACCGGGCCGGCCACCAATCGAATCGAGCGAACGCTGCGACCAGCCGGAATCGGACTGCGAGTTAGTGTGCTCGTTGTTCATATCGGTGATGGAACGAACGATGGAGAAGCGATCGGCCACGGTCGCCAGTTGCGGCAGCAGCTCGCAGATTTCCATTCCCGGA
>JAGQPV010000235.1 GCA_020426545.1 Planctomycetaceae bacterium | reverse complement strand
GTTGTCGCCTGTGGTTCGGCCCAGCGAATCACGTCGGGCTTTCTTCAGGAGAACCGCAGCTCCTACAATGCCATCACTGACGAAGACCGGTTCACTGCCTCCCATACACCCGACGGAGAAATCTGGCAGCTGATCGGTGTCGCCGCGGCACCGGAAGCCCGCGGGCTGAAGCTGGGACGGAAGCTGGTTGATCAGCAGCTGGCGAACGCCCGCGGCACCCCCGGTATTCGGCGAATCATCGGCTTCACCCGTCCGGCGGGTTACCACCGCCATGCCGGGCTGCCGATCGACGAATACCTGCAGCGGGTCAGTGCGGGGCTGAACCATAGACCGCCCTCATCCAGCCGTATTCCCGCAGAGAAAGCCGACAGCCTCCATGATGCGGTGCTCGCGTTTCATCTGCGGGCGGGAGCGAGGATCGTTTCTGTTCACCCGGGTTTCCGCCCGAATGACCGGGATGCCTGTGGTTACGGAGTGCTGATCGAGTATCCTGTCTGAGTTCCCGGGCACCTTCAGGGGAAGCACGGCCGGCCGCATCGGGTGACCAGGCTCGCTCCGGCGGACGACAACAGTTTCAGACGGCGGAACCGTCTGCAGTTTCCTCAGGGAAAACCTCACAGACTGCCACAGGAAAGCGTCTGCTCATGCGTCTGATCGGCACGGTGGCCAGCGGGGAACAGGCCCGCATCTTCGAAGATTACCTGCTGACGCAGGAGATCCGTTCCCACATCGACGAAACTGACGGCTCGTGGGAAATCTGGGTGCTGGAGGAGGATGATGTTCCCGCTGCCTCCTCCGCATTCCAGCGGTTTGACGAATCGCCCCTGGCAGCCGAATTCCAGGCCGCTGCCAGCAAGGCGGAAGAGCGACGACAGAAAGAGCGGGAGGAAGAGGCCCGGCGCCGCAAAGCCCGGAAAAAAGTGCAGCACATGCAGGATCGCTGGAATGCGCCGCTGTGGTCCCGGATGCCGGTGACCGTCGGGCTGATCTTCCTCAGCGGACTCACCGTTGCCCTGACCACCAACTGGGATCTCAGCAACAAGCGGGCAGGCAGCCTGCTGCGGTTTGGCGATCAGCTGGAGCCGGTCACCACCTGGCTGTACTACCAGCCGATTCATGCATCCGGCGAAGACCACATCCGGTATTCCCGCATTCCGTTCGATGGAATACGGGACGGCCAGATCTGGCGGCTGTTCACGCCCATGTTTCTGCACATGGGCCTGATGCACCTGGTCTTCAACATGATGTGGCTTCGCCAGCTGGGCGGGGCCATCGAGTTCCTGCAGGGCCGGTGGCGGCTGCTGTGGATGGTGCTGCTGATCGCGGCCATTTCCAATACAGCCCAGTACATGATGATGCATTTTGTCGATGGCCGCCCGGCGCTGTTCGGCGGCATGTCGGGCGTGGTGTACGGGCTGTTCGGCTACATCTGGATGCAGGGCAAGTTCGATTCCACTTCAGGGCTGCACATGCCGCCCCAGATCGTCCTGTGGATGGTCGCCTGGTCGATCTTCTGCCTCAGTGGCATCTTCCCCATTGCCAACACGGCCCACTTCTCCGGACTGGCCGTGGGAGCCGCCCTGGGAATACTACGGCCCGTGCTGCGGCAACTGGCCCGCTGAAACTGCCCGGCCTGGGCCTGTTCGTAAAAACCTGGAATCCGCGGGAACTTTCCGGGCACAGCGAACGTCTCAACCGCGTGCCCTGGCCGCACTTGTCCAAATGGCTGCCGGATACGATGATCTTCCCGGCAGCCACTGCCGGACGGATCGTGCCTCTCGCCCCTGCCTGGCAGATGACTGGCAATGGGCGGAGATTCCGGATCCCGTCAGACTGCCGGACGGGTGGGCGACTGCCAGCAGGCAGATGTTCAGGCAATCGGCCGGGAGTGCGTTCGCCACTCCCGTGTTGCGTGGCGAGGTGATCGAATCCGGTCTGCCCTGCATACGTGGTTTTCTGCCGGCAACCGACGATCACCACAGACAGAAACCATTGAAACGGAATTGTGCGCTCATGTTGTACCGGATGCTCGCCGCGGGACTGGTGCTGGGTGGCCTGTCGCTGTGTCTGCTCTCTGCAGAGCCGGAAGCATCCGGCGTACGCAGGCAGGCCGCCAAACTGCAGCAGGACGGCAACTGGAACGATGCCCTGACCCTGTATCGGGACCTGCTCCAGCGGGAAGCCGCCGGCGGCTCCGCCCTCGTCGCCAGTGACCTCAAAGCCGCCGTGCAGAGCCTGCGGCAGCTGGGCCGTCATAACGAGATCGATGCTCTCCGCGAGGCGGCTATCGAGCGGCATGCGGGAAACTGGCAGCTGCTTGAAGCGGCAGCCGAAACGCTGATGAACGGGACCCATTACGGGTTTGAAATTGCGGGCGAGTTTCAGCGGGGCAATCACCGGGGCGGCGGAAAGTACGTTTCTTCCTTTGAGCGCGACCGTGTGCGGGCCCTGCAGCTGATGCAGCAGGCTCGGCCGCTGGTGCAGCAGGAACTGCAGGGAAAGAAGCCGCAGACGAAGGAAGTCGGCCAGTTCTATCTTCAGTTCGCCGATTACCTGCTCCGCGGGCAGAACGGGCACGATGCCTGGCAGCTGCAGGTGCTGACCGATCTGACCACATTGCCCGACTACTCCGAAGCCCAGCGATATTACGGACGTTTCGGCGGACGTTCTCCGCAGGGTGCCCCGGTGGACGCTGACGGAAACCCAGTGCAGCATCATCTGCCGGCATCGTGGGAAGAGGCGAAAACTGATGGCGAGCGATGGCGGTGGATGCTGCGCCAGGCCGCCGAGGCGGACGCTTCTCTGAACAACCGCGTCCTGCTGACCCGGGCCGACTTTCTGCTCGGGCAGTTCGGCGTGCAGACCATGCAGCAGTGGGGCGGCCTGTTCCTGGCCAGCCCGGAGAAGGCGGGCGAAGCGAATGACGGGGCCGACAAACCGGCCGGCCCTTTTGCCGTCCATTCGCTGAGCGACGGGGAAACAATCGCCCGCCTGGCCACCGGCCCGAAGCGGTTTACGCTGGCTGAAGAGTTCAACTTCATCCACCTCTACCGCACCGTGGCGGAAAGCGGCAGGAACTCCGAAAGCGAACGGGCCTACGGGCAGCTGGCACAGATCTATCAGAACCGCCGCCAGTTCCCCCGGGCCGCGGAAGTCCTCAAGAAGACCATCGACATCTATGGTGCCGGGTCGAACCGGTACCGGCAGCACCAGCTCGAACAGATTATTGCGAACTGGGGCCAGTTTGAACCGGTCAGCACCCAGCCGGCCGGCGAGGGTGCAACGGTCGATTTCCGTTACCGCAACGGTGGGCAGGTGTCGTTTACGGCCCGTCCGGTGGATATCGAACTGCTGCTGAAAGACCTCAAAACCTATCTGAACAGCAAACCGAAACAGCTGGACTGGCAGCAGCTGAATATCGGCCAGATCGGCTACCGGATCGTCCATCAGGATCAGACGAAGTATCTCGGCAAACAGGTCGCCGAATGGTCGCTGGATCTCGAGCCCGCTGCGGGGCACCTCGACCGCCGGGTGACCGTGCAGACACCACTGCAGAAGGCCGGTGCCTACTTCGTGACAGCGAAAATGAAGGATGGCAACACCAGCCACATTGTGCTGTGGGTAGCCGATACCGCCATCGCCACCAAACGCGTTGAGAACGGTGCCTGGTATTACGTGGCCGATGCCCGCACGGGCCAGCCGATTGAGAAGGCCAACGTTGAGTTCTTCGGCTGGGAGCAGAAGTATCTGGGGAACAGGCAGTATCAGCTCACGACGAAAAACTTCGCCGAGTTCTCCGATGCAACCGGCCAGGTGACTCCCGAGAAGAGTGCCACGCCGAATGGCTACCAGTGGATCGTCATTGCCCGCAAGGAAGGCCGAATGGCATTCCACGGGTTTGGCTCCGTGTGGCATGGCACCACCCGCGAACAGACGTTCCAGCAGCTGAAGGTCTACACCGTCACCGATCGCCCGGTTTACCGCCCGGAGCACAAGGTGCAGTTCCGGCTGTGGATCCGGCAGGCGAAGTATGACCTCGACAATGTCTCGCTGTTCGCGAACCGGGAATTCACCGTCCGCATTATGAATCCCCGCAACGAGAAGGCGTTCGAGGAGAAATTCACCACCGATGAGTTCGGCGGAATCGATGGCGAGTACACCCTGCCCGAGGAAGCCGTCCCCGGCAGCTGGTCGCTGCAGGTGGTGCCCCAGCAGATGAAAGTCGATGGAATCCCCGGCCAGGTCAATGTGGGCGGCGGCGGGAATTTCCGGGTGGAAGAATACAAGAAGCCCGAGTTTGAAGTCCTCATCGATGCACCGGAAGAGTCGGTGCAGCTGGGCGAAAAATTCTCCGCCACCATCCGGGCGAAATACTACTTCGGTGCCCCGGTCACCCAGGCCACCGTCAGTTACCGCGTCACCCGCACCACCCGGGGCGAACCGTGGTTCCCCCGCCGTCCGTGGGACTGGTTCTATGGACCGGGCTACTGGTGGTTCGGCAAGTCGAACGACTGGTACCCCGGCTGGCAGCGGTGGGGTTGCCTGCCGCCGCACCCGCCGTGGTGGGGTAACCGCCATAACCCGCCGGAAGTGCTGCTGGAGAACGAAGTCGCCATCGACCCCGACGGGACCGTGCAGGTGGAAATTGACACGGAAATCGCCGCGAAGCTGCACGGCGACGAAGACCACGATTACGAGATCACGGCCGAAGTAACCGACGACTCCCGCCGCACGATTACGGGCACGGGCAACATCATTGTCTCCCGCGAACCGTTCCGGGTGGTGACCTGGGTTGACCGGGGTTTCTACCGCTCCGGCGATACCGTGCAGGCCCGCATGCAGGCCATGACTCTGGACGGCAAACCGGTTACCGGAGACGGAAACCTGGTGCTGTATCACATCAGCTACGATGACCAGAGCACGCCCGTCGAAACCGAAGCAGCCAGCTGGCAGCTGGCCCCCGGAGCCGATGGTCAGGCCACGCAGCAGTTTCAGGTTCCGCGGGCGGGCCAGTACCGGGTCGTGTATCGGCTGAAGGATGCGAAGGACCGGCAGGTCGAAGGCGGCATGCTGTTCACAGTCCATGGAGCCGATGCGGCCGGAGCCGACTACCGGTTCAACGAACTGGAACTGACAGTCGAGCAGGCCGAGTATCAGCCTGGCGACACGGCGAAGGTGATGATCAGCTCCAATCATCCCGATGCCACCGTGCTGCTGTTCGTCCGGCCGATCAACGGAATCGCTCCGCGTCCAGTAGTGTTCCACCTCAAGGGCCGCACCGTCGTCCACGAGCTGGAGATCACGCGGGCCGACATGCCGAACTTCTTCCTCGAAGCCGTCACCATTTTCGATGGCCAGCTGCATCAGGCTGTGGAGGAAGTGATTGTGCCCCCGGCGGGCAAAATTCTGAATGTGGAAGTTCAGGCCTCGAAGGAAGAATATCTGCCCGGCGAAGAAGCCACAGTGCAGGTCAAACTGACGGACAGCGACGGAAAGCCAGTCACCGCCTCCACCGTGCTGACGGTTTACGACCGGGCCATCGAGTACATTTCCGGCGGTTCAAACGCTGCGGAAATTCGCGAGTTCTTCTGGAAGTGGCGACGGACACATTACCCGTCAACCAGCTCCAGCCTGCAGCGTTCCGAAGGGAACCTGGTGCCGAAGAATACGCGGGGCATGGGCAATCTCGGCGTCTTCGGACATCTGATCTTTGGAGAAGCGGAAGAAAAAGCCGCCTCCGACAAACGGATGAGCAACCGCCGCGACCGTGCCGAAATGCAGCAGTTGCGTGGCGGGGCTGCCAATGCCACGGCCATGCCCATGATGGCCAAAGGCGCGGAGATGGCCGACGCAGTGGCTGCCGCGCCTCCCGGACCACCGGGCGGACAGCCAGCAGCGGAACCAGTCGTCCGGAAGAACTTCGCCGATACGGCCTTCTGGTCGGCGGCCGTTAAGCCGGACGACAAGGGGATGGCGGAAGTCACGTTCCCCATGCCGGAAAGCCTGACCTCGTGGAAGCTGCGTGCCTGGAGTGTGGGGCATGGCACCCGTGTGGGCCAGGCCGAATCGGAAGTCGTCACGACGAAGCATCTGCTGGTTCGTCTGCAGGCACCGCGATTCTTCACCGAGAAAGATGAAGTGGTGCTGTCGGCGAATGTGCACAACGAATTCAAAGTGGAAAAACAGGTGCAGGTCGTGCTGGAACTGGAGGGCGACACCCTCAGCCCGCCGGAAAGCCTGACCACCGAACTCACCATTCCCGCGGGCACACAGCAGCGGGTGGACTGGCGGGTGAAGGCAGTCAAGCCGGGCACGGCCATCATCCGCATGAAGGCCCTGGCTGCCGGAGAATCGGACGCGGTGCAGATGAGTTTCCCCGTGCAGGTACACGGCATGCTGCGAACCGAGTCGTACACGGGCGTCATTCGTCCCGGCCAGGATACATCGAAATTTGAATTCACCGTGCCGGAAAACCGCAAACCGGAGCAGTCGAAGCTGGAAGTCCGCTGGTCGCCTTCACTGGCCGGTGCGCTGGTCGATGCGCTGCCCTATCTGGTGACATCGCCCCAGCAGAACACGGAAGCCACGCTTAACCGGTTCCTGCCGGCTGTGATCACGCAGAATATCCTGAAGAAGCTGGGCGTCGATCTGAAGTCTATCCAGCAGAAACGCACGAACCTGAACGCGGGCGAACTGGGCGATCCGCAGGAACGGGCGAAACGCTGGAAGCAGTTCGACGAGAACCCCGTCTTCAGCGACGAGAAGGTTGAACGGCTGGTGAAGCAGGGTCTCCGCCAGCTGACCTCCATGCAGCTGAGCGATGGCGGCTGGGGCTGGTTCTCCGGCTACGGAGAACGATCCAGCGCTCACATGACGGCCCTCGCCATGCACGGCCTGCAGCTGGCAGCCGAGAACGAGCTGGCGATTGTGCCCGGCGTGACCGAACGCGGCACCGCCTGGCTGAACAGTTATCAGGACAGCCAGATTGAAGCACTGGAGAACGCGGAGCACGAAAAGAAGAAACAGCCCCGCAAGATTCACGCCGACGATACCGACGCGCTGGTGTACTTCGTGCTGGTCGAGGGCGGAACTGCCAGCGACAAAATGGAACGCTACCTGTACCGGGACCGGACCCACCTGTCGGTGTATGCGAAGTCCCTGTTCGGCCTCGCCCTGGAACAGCAGAAACACGGCGAGAAACTGGCCATGATACTGCGGAACATCGAGCAGTTTCTGCAGCAGGACGAAGTCAACGAAACGGCCTGGCTGCAGCTGCCCGAAGGATCGCCGTGGTGGCGGTGGTACGGCAACGAGGTGGAAGCCAATGCGATGTACCTCAAGCTGCTGGCCCGCACCGAACCGAAGAGCGAACGGGCTTCGCGGCTGGTCAAGTACCTGCTGAATAACCGCAGCCACGCCACCTGGTGGAACAGCACCCGCGACACGGCCTTCGCCATCGAAGCCATGGCGGAGTACCTGAAGCACAGCGGTGAACTGCAGCCCGAGATGACCGTTGAAGTGCTGTACGACGGCCAGAAGCAGAAGGAAGTTCATATTACGTCGGAGAACTTCTTCAGCTTCGACAGCACGCTGGTGCTGGAAGGCGAACAGCTGCAGGCGGGAACGCACCAGGTGGAGCTGCGCCGGAAAGGGAACGGCCCGCTGTACTGGAGCGGCTGGCAGACGAACTTCACCCAGGAGGACCCGATTCCGCCCGCCGGGCTGGAGATCGCCGTGCAGCGGAAATACTACCGGCTGCATCGCATCGAAAGTAAAGAGAACGTGGCGGGCAGTCGCGGCCAGGCCATCAGTCAGCAGGTGCTGAAGTACCGCCGGGAGGAACTGCCGAACTTCGCCAGCGTGAAGAGCGGCGACCTGCTGGAAATCGAACTCGAAATCGACAGCCGGAACGACTACGAGTACCTCATGTTTGAGGATCTCAAAGCGGCCGGCACCGAGCCGGTGACCGTGCAGAGCGGTTACAACGGGAACAGCCTGGGTGCCTATATGGAGCTGCGGGACGAGCGTGTCAGCTTCTTCGTCAAATGGCTGGCCCGGGGCAGGCACAGCGTGTCGTACCGGGTGCGGGCGGAAATCCCCGGCCAGTTCAGTGCCCTGCCGACCAGGGCTTCCGCGGTCTACGCTCCGGAACTGAAAGCCAACTCCGGCGAGTTCAAACTGATCGTCACCGACTGACTCCAGGAATGACTGACTGTCAGCCTCGCGGATCTGGCAGTCGCGCGCAACCGGGTTTCCAGTGGAAGCCCGGTTGCTGTCGTTCCGTCAGCTGTATTCTTCCTCTCCCCGCCGGGGAGAGGATTGAGGTGAGGGGCAGATCGTTC
>JAGQPV010000234.1 GCA_020426545.1 Planctomycetaceae bacterium | reverse complement strand
TTAGCGCTGCAAGGGTTAGATTCGTCAGGCACAGCCTGACCTACGGAAGGAATCCAGTTCAGTCAGCCGCGTACGACCTTGCCTGAAAGTTTCGGCAGCCGAAACCGCGTTGAGCATGAGAGTTATAGGGTGACCGGCTTTCCGGGCAGGTACTCAGTTGCGGAATCTGTCCCGGGCCCGCTGTCTGGCCTGTTCCCATACGTCCACGCTGGACCGGGCGGCTGGTTCCGATGATTTCGGACGTGTCTCAGCTGGCGGACTGGGGGATTCAGCGACGGAAACCGGTTCGGCTTTCCGCTGCGGACGGTGGATCTTCCATTGTGGCAGCCACGACCCGGGGGCCGAGCGGCCGGCGTCCGTTCCCGGTTGCGGGACAGGAGTCTGGAAGGTTTCGGCAGCCCGTTCCCACAGTGAGAGCCGGCGACCGGCAATTTCCAGCACCAGCAGAAAGATGGACAACCCGAACACCCAGGGCAGCAGTGAAGTGCGTTCTGAAGTGCGGGGCGGGTTTCGCAGCACGTCGAGAATATCCGCCCGTTCTTCTCCGCCCGACAGCCGGGCGACCTCCAGCAGGGTGTCCCGTCCGGAGGGCAGACCCTGCCGCGGCATGAACTCTGGAGAATAGGGCAGGGCGACAGCCGGCCCGCGGGTCAGCTGGCGGGGACCGGTTTTCAGAAGTGTACGCCAGTTGCCGGTGCGATCGAGCCGGAAGCGAGCTTCGAGGGTATCCGGTCCCGTCCAGATCAGGTCCGGCCGCACGGTTTCCGCTGCTTCGGCTCCCGGGGGAACAACATACAGCTCCGGAGTGTCGTTCCCCTGACCGGCCCGCTCCGGGTCCAGCTCAATCACGACACGGGCGTCCTGCCCTTCCTGCTCGACTGTCAGAAAGGCGTCATCCGGGCGATTGCCACCCAGCAGCCAGCGGGCATGAGTGATCAGAAAGTCTTCGTAGCCATCCCACCGGCCAAACTGGCCGGAGTACTGGCCGTCCACTTCCAGAGTAATGGCGGAAACCCGCCCCAGACCCCGATACCAGAAAGCCGACCACGGAGCCTGGTAGTCGTCGTGCGAAATAACGGCCATGGTGGCTTCGGGGCGGAGGTAGCACAGGTTGTAGCCATTGGCGCGGGGGAAGTTGCCGCCGGCGAACTCTCCCATCAGCCGTGCATCGGGCAGCAGTTCACCGGGAATCCCGTCGGGGTAGCCATCCTCGGAGGTAATGAAGGTATTGCGGGCCACGCTCATCGTGTCCTGCGTGAACAGCCGCGGAAGTTCCTCGGGATCCTGGGTGAACATCACATTGCCGCTGCCCAGCTTCGCAATTTCCTCCAGCAGGGCCGCATCCGGGTCTGCCTTCGTTCCCAGGCCAATCACACTGCAGGTGATTCCCGCCGCTTCGTATTTTTTAAGAATGTTGCGGTAGTCGCCCGGTTCCTCGCTGTCGGCGGCATCGGAAAACAGAATGATGTGCCGCGTGGAGTAATCGGCGGCTTTCATCAGTTCCTGTCCGGCGGCCACGAGGGCCTCTTCCACAAAGATGCCCCCGCCCATGCTTTCGATCTTCTTGACCTTCGAGACCAGTGCCTCGGGGGAATCCACGGGGGTCAGCGGCTGAATGACATGCGGTGAACTGTCGACGGCAATCACGGCGATCATATCGCCCGGCGAGAGCAGGCGAATGCACTCGGCTGTGCCCAGATTCGCCAGGTCCATCTTGGTGCGTCCCCCCGAGACCGGCACGGCCATGCTGCCGGATCGATCCAGTGCGACAGCAATTGCCACCCGCGATTTGCGGTGTTCTTCCCGCAGTTCCATCGAGACCGGCAGCAGCTCTTCCAGCGGGCTTTTGAAATATCCGCCCGTGCCGAAACTCCGCTTCCCGCCGGTGACCAGCAGTCCGCCGCCGAGGTCTTCCACAAACTGACCGAGGCGTTCCATCCGCAGCCGGCCCAGATCGGCAGCCGGGACATTCTCCACCACCACCGCCCGGTACGGGTCGAGGGAATCCTGCGTCAGCGGATGCGTGGCCGCGGCCCGCACATCGACCGCGATCCGGCCGGCTTCCATGGCCCGCACAAAGTTATCGGGCTGGCCATCGGCATTGAGGACCAGCAGCCGGGGGCCGGCTTCCACCCGCACCCCCGCCAGGCCCCGGTTGTTCTCCGGCAGCGGATCACCCTCCACCTGGACCGACGCGGAATACTGCACGAATCCCGGCGTATCGATCAGGTCGCGGAACTGCAGCCGGTTCAGGCCGGGAGACAGCGTTCGTTCGGCGGTGGCGATGATTTCGTCGTCGCGGCGAATCTCAACGGTTCCCGTGGTGGCCCGTTCGGAGTGAATCCAGACGGTGAACTGAAACGGCTCGCGGGGTGCGGTGGAGTCAGGCAGTTCCAGCGACTGCACGGCCACATCGCCCGCGCGGAGCCTGTCGAAATGCCGGAAGTCCACAGGAACGCCGGCTTCCCGCGCACGGCGGGCCGCGGCCTGAGGAGGTTCGCCCGTGAATTCTCCGTCGGAGAGAATCAGCAGGCGGGCGGGCCGGCGGGGAGAAACCTGAGACAGCGCCGTTTCGATGGCACTGGCCAGGTCGCTGCCATCGGGAAGAATGGGACGGTTATAGCTTTCAAAGCGGGATTCCGCTGAGGGGCCATGTTCCAGCAGGGCCTCGGCCCCCACGGTTACCAGCCCGATGCGGTCTCCCGGGCCGCGCTGGTTTTCGAGGTTCTGAATCAGTTCCCGCACGTTGCGGCGACTGTCGGCCGACATCGACCGCGAGCGATCGGCCAGCACCAGAATATCAATCCCCCGTCCGCCCAGGTCGATCTCCGGACCAGCCAGCCCCGTCAGTACCACCAGCAGCAGCAGGGCTCTCAGCCAGCCGGTCACGCCGGGAGCCTGTCCCCATTTCCGCCAGGCAAACCACAGGGGGATGGCCAGCAGGAACACTTCCGGATACAGAAAGCGGAGTGGAAAATTCACCCGGGCAGCCCTGTTTCAATCGGTATGGTGATCGGGGTGGCTGATTCTACCGCAGCCGGGAAGTCGCCGCCCGTTTTAATCTGTTGCAGGACGCACTGCCTCACGGCGTCATTCCAGCCGAGGCCGGTTCGCGCAGTTGATTCTTTTCCGCCAGGCGGTTCGTCTGCGGTATGCGGTTCGTCTGCAGTATACGGGATGCGGCTGGCCGGGGGAGTCCGACGGGGGAGCCGATACGAATTCCCCCCGTGGTCCGTCCTGTTGCACTTCGCTATTTCACCACAGCCAGCTGCTGCACTGCGGCCACCGGCGGGCAGGCTGTCACAGCCGCCGGACGGTTCCACTGAGATTCCCTTGAGTTCCGCAGCGGGCGAATTTCCGGCGTCGGAGCCAGGCAGCTGGTCGAATTCCGCACAGCGCCGTGCTATTCTGTCGCCCGGCCATTACGGCCCGGGTTGCCAGACAGACAACAACAGGGAGCGTGGTCTTGCTGCAGTGGCTGAAACATGCTTTTGCTGTCGAACCGCCTGGTCCCGCTGTTCCCGCCGAGGGACGCCAGCGGGAGCTGCTGGAAAAACTCTGCCGGGAAGTCGTGCGGCGACGGATGACGGTGCCGGCTCAGTTTGCGCTGGAGACGTGCCGGCCGCTGCGCTTTGCCGGCTCGCAGGCTCTGCTGTTTTTTTCACCGCTGGTCTCGGCGGTTTCCGACAGCAGTGCCCCGGCCGATCTGGCCGCGTTTCTGGAACGCAGAGGTTCGATCGACTGGATCTGTCAACGGCTGGATCAGCTGGAGCAGGAAGCGAAGGAAAAGATGCAGGAGGACAAAGAGCCTGCTGCCTCGCTGGACGGTACCGGGGGTGTTCCGTCAGACTCTGACCACACTGGTATGACTGCCCCGCCCGGAAACAGCAGGGAACAGGGAACTGAGTAACTGACAGCAGATGCGGAACCACCGCCAGGCGGGATGCCGGGCTGGCTGGTTGCAGGTGAAATGGTTCGATACACCAAAGTACGCTGAGCAGGACGCATGGCAGACCGCGAAGCACGTCCGATTGATCCCGAGCAGATCAATGTCATTCTGGCGACCGACTGTGGCAGCACTACCACCAAGGCCATTCTGATTGAAAAGGTGGATGGCCATTACCGGCAGACATTCCGTGGCGAAGCTCCCACAACCGTGGAGGAACCCGCGGCCGATGTCACGGTAGGGGTGATCAATGCCGCGACGGAAGTCGGCGAACTGGCTGGTCGGCGGCTGGTGGATGATGACGGCAACCTGATTCGCCCGGCCCGCGATGGCGAAGGCTGCGACATTTACATTTCGACCTCCAGTGCCGGGGGCGGGCTGCAGATGATGGTGGCCGGCGTGGTGCGGGAAATGTCGGCGGCCAGCGCCCGACGTGCCGCTCTGGGTGCCGGCGCGATCGTGATGGATACGATAGCCTCCAATGACCGGCGGCTGCCCCACGAGCAGATTCAGCGGATTCGTGATCTGCGGCCGGACATGATTCTGGTGTCCGGCGGGACCGATGGCGGGAATGAAGCCAAACCCGTGGCCATTGCCGAGCTGATCGCCCCGGCAAAGCCGCAGCCCCGTTTCGGCAGCAGCTTCCGCATGCCGCTGATTTATGCCGGCAATACTGAAGTGCAGGACCGCATCCATCAGGTGCTCGACGACAGCGTGGAACTGACGGTGGTCGATAATGTGCGGCCCGTGCTCGAACGGGAGAACCTCGGCCCCGCGCGGGATGCGATTCACGATCTGTTCCTCGAACACGTGATGGCGCACGCACCCGGATACGACCGCCTCATGGGCTGGACCGACGCCCCCATCATGCCGACGCCCGGTGCCGTGGGAAATATTCTGCAGCGGATCGCAAAGACCGGCGGCATCAATGCGGTGGGCGTTGATATCGGCGGGGCCACCACCGACGTGTTCAGCGTGTTCGACGGCACGTTCAACCGAACGGTCAGTGCCAACCTGGGGATGAGTTACTCAATCTCCAATGTCTGTGCGGAAGCCACTTTGCCGTTTGTCATGCGGTGGGTTCCCTTCGGCATGAACGAGCGCGAGCTGCGGAACCGCGTGAAGAACAAGATGATTCGTCCGACGACGATCCCGCAGACGCTGGAATCGCTGATTTTTGAACAGGCTGTCGCCCGGGAGGCGCTGCGGCTGGCCTACATTCAGCACCGCGAGTTTGCCACCACCCTGAAAGGCGTGCAGCAGCAGCGAACCGTGGGCGACACGTTCAGTCAGCAGTCGGGCGGGCAGAGCATTGTCGATAACCTCAAGCTCGATCTGCTGGTGGGCAGCGGCGGGGTTCTGTCGCACGCGCCCCGCATGCAGCAGACAGCCGCCATGCTGATCGATGCCTTCGAGCCGGAAGGCTTCACCACGCTGGCCAAGGACAGCATTTTCATGATGCCGCACCTCGGCGTGCTGGCGGAAGTTCACGAGCGGGCGGCGATTGAAGTGTTCGAACGGGACTGTCTGGTTTATCTGGGCACCTGTGTTTCTCCCCGCGGACAGGGCCGGGCTGGCCGATTGTGTTTCCGCTATGAGATCAGCGGCGGCGGGCTGAGCGAAACAGGCGAACTGCTGGTGGGCGAAACCCGGCTGTTCCCCCTGGCCGATGGCGAACGGGCCACCATGAAGGTGGAGCCGGCCCGCGGGTTCGATATGGGCAATGGTTCGGGCCGGACGGTGGAACGCGAAGTACGGGGCGGAACAGTCGGCCTGGTGCTGGATGCCCGTGGCCGGCCGCTGGTTCTGCCGGAAAACGAGGAAGAGCGGCGGCAGGCCATGACGGGGTGGATCAGTACGCTGGGCCTGTATCCCGGCTGACCTGCCTCGCGTGATTCAGGCAGTTGAGCAAATTATTTGAAGAGGTCTTCCGGCTGGCAGGAACAGCTGACAGAGCCTGCTGACAGGAATCGTACAGACAGGCACACCGGACCAGGGACGCGGAACCGCTGTTATGGCTCAGGCATACACACCCGGACTGACCGTCACCCGACGGGCCACGCATCGTGTCCGGCGGATTCTTCCGCTGGCTGGCGATGTGCTGGTTCAGCAGGGAGAGCAGGTTCAGCCGGAGCAGATTGTGGCCCGCACGCACATGCCGGGCCCGGTGATTCCCATTAACCTGGCCAATCAGCTGTGTGTTCCCGCGGCCGATGTGCCCGGCTGCATGAAGATGCAGGTGGGCGATCTGGTCAACCCCGGCGACCTGCTGGCGGAAACACACGGACTGTTTGGTTATTTCCGTTCGGGCTATCTGGCCCGTGCGGGCGGAGTGCTGGAGAGTATTTCGGAAGTCACCGGTCAGGTGATTCTGCGGGGCGAACCGCAGCCCGTGCAGGTGCTGGCCTACCTCGGCGGTACGGTCGTCGAAGTGATCCCTGAACAGGGCGTGGTGATTGAGGCCGATGTCACCTTCATTCAGGGGATTTTCGGTGTCGGCGGCGAAGCCTACGGGCCGGTCCGCATGATCTGCAGCAGTCCCGAGGAAGAACTTTCCGCTTCGCTGATTACCGGGGACATGCGGGGCGCGGTGATTGTCGGTGGCGCCCGCATGACGGGCGAAGCGATCCACCGGGCGATTGAAGTCGGTGCCGCGGCGGTGATTTCCGGCGGACTGGATGACCAGGATCTGCGGGAAGTGCTGGGATACGATCTCGGCGTGGCGGTGACGGGCTCGGAGAACCTCGGCACTACACTGATTGTGACGGAAGGTTTCGGTGAAATTGCGATGGCCCGGGCCACGTTCGATCTGTTTCGCTCTCGCGAAGGAGACCGGGCCAGCGTCAGCGGAGCCACGCAGATTCGCGCGGGTGTGATGCGGCCGGAGATTCTGATTCCCCTCTCGGCGGAAGAGAAAGAGCAGATCACCGAGCCGGAACATCTTTCCGGAATACTGATTCCCGGTGCCCCGATCCGTGTGATTCGCGAACCGTGGTTCGGCCGGCTGGGCGAAGTCGCCGACCTGCCGTCCGAGCCGCACGTGCTGGAATCGGAATCGAAAGCCCGCGTGCTGGAAGTCCGCTTCACCGATGGTTCGACCGCCATCGTTCCACGGGCCAATGTGGAGCTGATCGAACAGTGAATACGAGATTCTCAGCCTGCACACACAGGAATCGGCCGGTCGCCAGCGGCTGCCCGACCTCAGCCCGGGAGGATCAGATGCAGTGGAACATCATCCGGCGAACCAGGCCCCCGCTGCGGCTGCTGATTCTGCCTTTCGTCCTCGCCCTGGTCTGTTGCACCGGTTCCGGCGGAGCGGTCTGCGCGGCCGATGACGCTCCACCCGCAGCTGCGGAAGCCGAGCCGGTACAGGGGGAACCGGAGGCTGACAGCGACGGGTTCCCGCCGGCTCCGCCGCGAAAAGTGACCGCGGTGGATCGTCCGAACGACGCGGGCGATGGCCTGGTGGTGGAGTGGGAACTGTCGGCGGACGATCCCGAGGCGGCAGCGGAGAAAACCGGAGCAAATCCCCCAGGCACTCAGAACGCGGGCAGGGAAAAACCAGCGGCCAACCCGCGGCAGGTGGTGCAGTACATTGTCGAACGGAAAGACCTGCGGGAACCCGAAGACCCCGAGAACAGCGAATCCGGCGAGTTCCGGAAAGTCGGTGAGCGGACGGTGGGACAGAACAGTTTCACCGACAGTGGTGTCAGTCAGGCTGGCAGGTATGTCTACCGCATTCTGGCCGTCAGCCGCAGCGGCGGAACATCGGCCCCGTCTGAGGAATCCGAGCCAGCCGTGCCGGTGCTGCAGTACATCGACCGCAGCAAATTGTGGTTTGGCGTCCTGATGCTGCTGGTCTGCGGGACGGTGGTGATTTTCATCGAACTGGCCCGCAGCGGCCGGGAGATGAAAGTCCGCCGGATTGCCGGCCTGGAAGCGGTGGATGAAGCCGTGGGCCGGGCCACCGAAATGGGCCGCTCCTGCCTGTTTGTTCCGGGAATTCTCGATATCAACGACATGCAGACCGTGGCCGGCATTGCCGTTCTGTCGCGGGTGGCGACTTCCATCGCCGAATACGATGCGGAACTGGTGGTGCCCACCAGCCGCTCGCTGGTGATGACCACCGCCCGCGAAACGGTGGAGGCGGCTTATCTTTCCGCCGGCCGGCCCGATGCCTACCGCGAAGACCAGATTTACTATCTGACGGATGAGCAGTTCGGCTATGTGGCGGGCGTGACGGGCACAATGGTGCGGGAGAAGCCTGCCGCCTGCTTCTATATGGGAGCGTTTTACGCGGAATCGCTGCTGCTGGCCGAAACCGGCAATGCGATCGGTGCGATTCAGGTGGCGGGTACGGCCATGCCTTCGCAGCTGCCGTTCTTTGTGGCCGCCTGCGACTACACGC
>JAGQPV010000233.1 GCA_020426545.1 Planctomycetaceae bacterium | reverse complement strand
GGCTGTCTTCCGCGGTTCCCGTATTGCCCGCCAGATCCTGGACGCTGCCCCGCACCTGCACCATGCCACCCGCGGCGAGAGTCCACGCAGTGTTGCCGCTGGGTTTGGGAGAAATCACCACCTGCTGCCAGCGATCAGACCGGCCATCCCGGTATTCCAGCCGCAGGGTGGAGGGATCGAGATTCTGATCGGAAAGTTGCCAGGCCAGGCCGACCCGTCCCGGCTGGATCTCCGTCAGCTGGATCGACAGCTCCGGCCGTGTGGTATCGACAATCACCTGCAGTTCCGGTGCGTTGACCGGAATGCGGGGGTGCAGCTGGTTGCGGGCATCCACCGTGCGAACGGCAAACCAGTACTCGCCATCTTCCGGAGCCTGGAAATCAAACCGGCCCGTCCGGGGTGAAACCGTCTGCGCCGTCAGCCAGCGGGACCCTCTGTCCCGCGAGAGAAACAGCCGGATTTCCTGCGCGCCGATGCGCTGCATCTGAGCGGGATCAAACCGGTAGGGTATCCGGAAGCGGGTACGGCTGGTGTACTGCACGGGCGTGGCAGCTTCGACTTCCGGAGACCACAGAGACGTGGCCACTACCGCAAGCCCGAGACAGAGCAGCGTGATCCGTGACATCTTCGCGGTTCCTCTCGACCGGACCAGCTCTCCGGACTGCAGCAGACGGAACTCCCGTCCTCCAGATTGCCCTGCGGGGGTGGTTGCCCCGCGGTGGGGTCAGACTGTCCCGCACGGGCTGCGGCCGTTGCTCGTATGCCGGGAATGGAACCACGAAACCAGCATTCGCGTGGTTTCACTGACTTCCAGCCAGCCTGCGGGCGGGCGCCGCCAACAGCGCAATCCCTGTGGAGGGACTGTCCGTCTACGGTCAGTATCGGCCGTACCGCCTGGGGGACTTGAATCGAGTCTGGCAGCGATACGGGCCGGACTGTCTGTCAGAGTTCTGCCGTGGGCAGCGGCCAGGCGGAATCCAGCTGTTCTGCCGGGAAACCGGCCCGCTGCAGGCGACGGCAATTGGCCGCCGGGGGCCGGCACAGATCAGCGCGCGAACAGGCACAGTGCCCGGGTGATTTGCGGGCCGGGTGACGACAGAACCAGCGATCTCCGGCACCGGCAGATTCTGCGGGACCGCTGGTCAGCCCTCAGCCAGCTGATCGCGCACGCTCTGCATCAGCCGGACGTACTCTGTCGCCAGCTTGCGGATGCGTTCCATGTCGCCGGAAGCCACGGCTTCCTTTTCGACCAGTGCGCTGCCCAGGCCGACAGCACAGGCGCCTGCTTTCACGAAGTCCGGCAGAGTCTGCAGATCGACACCACCAGTCGGCATCAGTCGAATCTGCGGCAGCGGCCCGTGCAGGGCTTTGAGATAATTCGGGCCGCCCACATCGGCGGGGAAGACTTTGACCACTTCGGCGCCAGCCTGCCAGGCCTGCAGCACTTCGGTCGGGGTGAAAGCCCCCGGCATGCAGATTTTATCGTACCGTCGGCAGAGCTGAATCACTTCCGGATTCACCACCGGCGAAACGATGAACTCGGCGCCGGCCAGCAGGGCGGCACGGGCTGATTCCGCATCGAGCACGGTGCCCGCACCGAGCAGCACCTGGTCGCCCAGGGCGGCTTTGGTTTCGCGAATGATATCGAGCACATTCGGCACGGTGAACGTGACTTCGATCACATCGATTCCGCCGGCGTGCAGCGCGCGGGCCACATTCACCAGCTGGTCGCCGGACGGTGCGCGGATGATGGCAACAATTCCGCCTTCGAGAACGCGGCTGAGATCTTCGTGGCTGCTCATGATGTTCCGACTGTGATGCGATAGTGCGGTGACAGGTGAGGGCGAAGCGGAGGCTGGCTTGAACAGAACAGCGAAGACGGTCGCAGGCGGGACGGTTGCGATTCTGACGCGGTGCCGTCAGTTGCGAGAGTGCCCGTCAGTCACGGGCGGCGAACTGCTCCGCATATTCCAGCACCCACAGATCCACCATTTCCGAGAAGGAATCGGTATCGAGCCGTTCCAGGTGCTGGTAATGACTGCGGTTGACGACTTCGCGGTTGTAAATCGTGCCTTTGACCGTCAGCTCGACAATATGAGCGGAACTGAACGGGCGGATCAGCATTTCGAACCGACTGTAACGGTTGCCGACACGGCCGCCGGACTGCAGCTGCACATCGTCCCGGGTGATCTTCGCCCCCCAGCCGTCCTCGCTGACAACGGTGGCGTACTGAAAGCCGGGAAAATTGTCGGCCATCTGCCGCAGGCATTTCTCGACATGATCCGACAGTTCGAGGCGGGCCCGGGAATGCAGGTTCCGCAGTTCCTCTTCAGTCAGGGCTTTCTTCAGCTCTTCCTGACCGCGCGCCGAGCGGGAATGCTCGCCCCGCTCAATTGCCTTCCGGAGTCGCTGCTCGAAATCCATGAGTCGACCGCCTGCGGGAAACAGTAGGGGGAACAACAGGGAATCGGGTGTTCCCGGTGTCTTGAACAGAGGTGGCACGCTGCAGGAACGGCCACCGGCTGGCGGTATTGTAGAGGGCGAAGGCCTGGTGGTGCAAACGAAGCCGTTCCGCCCTGGATGGAACCAGCCGGCCAGCCGGAACAGGCAATCGCACCGGGGTACCGGCCGAAACGAAGAAAGGCCGGGAAACACCCCTGAGGGGCATCTCCCGGCCAGAACCACTTTCAGATGGAACCTGTGTCAGCGGAAACCGAAATCAGGGGGTTTCAGCTGTCGGCAGCGGGACAGTGCGGTCTGTCGTGCTGCTGCTGTGCAGAGCCGGCAGCGGAGTGCGGCTGGCCTGACGGACCTTCCGCTGTTCGAGGATGTCGCGGGCTGCTGCCCGCACGTCGGCGGGATCGAGCCGCCGCAGGTCGCTCAGCTTCACCAGCGGCTCGATCACCCGCATGGCCTGGCCGAGGGAGTGCTCCATCAGCATCAGTTCCACCAGATCACGCCGCATGCCCTGGAAGGCGGTGATGTGGCGGTTCAGCTCGCGGTGCACGTCGGACACGGTTTCCAGCATCAGCATGGCGTCGGCCAGCTGATCGGTCTCGGAAGCCAGTCGTCCCTGCATCTCGATCAGCGTGCCGAGGTTGTTCTCGGCGGTTGTCAGCTGCAGGTCTTCGCTGGCAGCCAGCTGGTCCCGCAGGTTGAACAGACGGCCCGTGTTGGCCCGGGCGGTGTGAGTACCAGCACCGCGGATGACGATTTCATCCTTCAGAGCCAGCAGTTCGTCCGCCGCCAGCAGGGCGGTGTCGATGTCGTCGGTTTCCTGGTTGATCGTGTTCTTCAGCGTGATCAGGCTGGCAGCACTCCGCCGGGCGGTGTCGATGCCTTCCGACTCGCTGATCAGGTTCTGCTTCAGGCCGGCCAGGCGCTTCAGAGCGCTTTCCGCCAGTCCCGCATCCAGCACCTCGGCCTGGGCCAGCTGCTTGATGCCCACGATCCGGTTCAGAGCCTGCCGGGCCGTCTCGACGGTTTCGTCTTCAGCCAGGATGGAATCGTGCAGGCGGCTCGCTTCGTCGAGCGACAGCGCGGCACGGTCCACCTGGTTTTCTTCGCTGATCAGCATGTCCTGCAGCAGCAGCATGCTTTCCAGCGAGGTGGCCGCTTTGGCCGACTTGCTGCTGGCGGCTGTCAGCCGGTGCTGCAGCAGGCTGATGTTGTCCACGGCCGTCAGGGCCGAACGGGTGTCTTCCTGCTGACCGATCAGCTTGTTCTGCAGTGAGGAAATCTGCCCCAGTGCATCGCGGGCCGCGGGAATTTCGCGGGACTCCGCTTCCACGTCCGACCGGAACTGGCTGATGCTCTGCAGCGCCTGACGGGCATGGTCGACCTGCTTCTGCTGAGAGGTCAGGCCGCTGAGCAGAGTGTTCGTCCGCCAGACCTGGTCCCGCACGCCGACCAGTTCCTCCACTCCCCGTTCCAGCACGGCCACATTATCTTTCAGTTCTCCCATCTCCTTCTGCAGCGGGCGAACAATCGTCAGGTGCATGCCGATGTAGCCGACCGCCAGTCCGATGGCCAGCATCGACCACATGGCCCGGCGAATATCAGTCAGCCGCGGTGCCGCCTCTGTCTGTCTGCTGTCTGGTTGAGTATGCAAGTTTCCTCCTCCGGTATCAAAAACGCCCCTCATTGAGCGTTTGAACTAACCTGTCTGCAATAGTTGCCGCTGAATTCCCGACCGCTCTGTTCGTATCTCTTCCACCAGTTGACTCACACTACCTGTTATCGCCATTTCCACAGGCGAGCTTTGCCGAAACGGGGAAACACGAGGTGGCAAGCCGTTTGTGACGTACCGGCGGAAGTTCCTCGGCGGGTTGGCACGGCTGGCGCGATTCAGCGGGATCTGCCTGATGAGGCAGAGTTCGCGATTCCTGGCCTGCTGCGGATGCGGGCGAATCCCACGGCTGCAGATTGTGCCGGCAGCCGGTGCGCGATACCGTCAATTCCAGCTGGCACAGGCCGGAAGCCATGCAGCACGGGCTGTTCCCGGCATGCAAGGGCCTGGTGAGACAGAAACGGGCGGAATATGACCGAACAGCTGTTTTCTGATCTGGCGGACGACTTTCGTCGCGGCACCGTGCTGATGCTGGGGCTGATGTGCCTGCTGGCCTTTCTGGTGAACCTCGGCGTGCTGCTGTGGCTGGTTTACCGCAGCGGAGGAACCCGCATGGTTCGCTGCCCGGAATGTGGCCGGTCTCTGACCTGTCCGCACTGCGCGGAGGACCTGCAGAAGGACACGACCGGCCAACCCGAGGGAGGCAGAAGCTGATGGCGACCTTGCGAATCGGCAATGGGGCCGGGTTCTGGGGCGATCAGCTGTCGGCTCCCGTGCGACTGGCGGAGCAGGGCCGGCTCGATTGTCTGACGCTGGAATACCTGGCCGAACTGACGATGTCGATTCTGGCGCTGCAGCAGGCGAAAGATCCCGCAGCCGGGTTTGTGACGGATTTCCCTCCCGTCGTGGAATCGCTGACGGAGGTGCTCAGAACCAGTCCCGACCTGACGGTGGTCACCAACGCCGGAGGCATGAACCCGCAGGGGTGCGCTGCGGCAATCAGCCCGCTGCTGCAGGCGGCCGGTCTGGGCGACCTGCCAGTGGCCGTGGTCACCGGCGATAATCTGTATCCGCGGATCGATACGCTGCTGGCTGCCGGCGAAACATTAACCCATCTGGATGATGGCACGGATTTTTCGACAGTCCGCTCGCGTCTGGCAGCCGCCAATGCCTATCTGGGAGCCGAACCGATTGCACAGGCACTGGCTGCGGGATCCCGGATCGTGATCACCGGCCGCGTGGCCGATGCCTCGCTGACGGTAGGCCCTGCCATGGCCAGGTTTGGCTGGCAGCCGGATGACTGGGACCGCCTGGCAACCGCCGCAGTGGCCGGGCACCTGATTGAATGTGGGGCTCAGGTCACGGGCGGCATGTTTTCCGAACATGCCCCGGCCAGTTCTCTGGCGGATATTGGCTACCCGATTGCCGAACTCGATGCAGAAGGCCGCCTCGTCATCACCAAACCGCCAGGCACCGGTGGTGAAGTGACCGTCGCCACCGTGGCCGAGCAGCTGGTGTATGAAATCGGCGATCCCTCCGCCTACCTTACCCCGGATGTCACGGCCTGTTTTGCCGATGTGCGGCTGGAACAGGAAGGCCCGGACCGCGTGCGGGTCACGGGAGCCCGCGGTCTCCCCCGTCCGGAAACGCTGAAGGTCTCGATGGCGTACCAGGATGGCTACCTGGCAGCGGGCACGCTGGTCCTGGCCGGTCCGCATTGCGTGCAGCGGGCCCGGGAAGCGGCCCAGGCCGTTCGTCAGCGGATGGAACAGGCGGGATTTCCCCCGGCCGGCTTCCAGGCGGAAGTGATTGGTGCGGGCGACCTGTATCCTGGCGGGCGGGAAACTGCGGACGATCCATGGGAAGTCACCTTGCGGGTGGCTGTTCGAGATCCTTCCCGCGAAACGGTGGAACGTTTTACCCGTGAGCTGGCACCGCTGGTCACCTCCGGACCGCCGGGAGTCACCGGCTATACCGGCGGACGGCCCCGACCGCGTCAGGTGCTCTCATTCTGGCCAGCCACCGTCCGGCGGGAGCTGGTTACTGCCGCGTGCGAAGTCCGGCCGGCCGCGGACTGGGCCTCCCGGCCGTAGCCATTTCGTCAGTCTGGCGGGTGGCCGAACGCCGCGCGAACAGTTGACGACGGTACTGACAGGCAGCTGTTCGTGCCTGCGGGACACGTAAACTGGGCAGTCTGCAGCCGCTTTTCCACCTGCGACAGCTGAGACGCGCCGGACTGGACGGATTGCGCCCCAGCGGACGTCGCACGGGGAATCGGTCGATGCGGCACAATCGTCACACCGATATTCCACTGGGATGACAGCTGGAACCGTTCCAGACCGAACGACCGGACTCCCTGCAGGAATTGGCAGGAAACCCAGATGCGACAGCCCCTGATGCAGAATCGTGCAGCCCGGCTGGTGCCGGCAGTGGTGCTGGTGCTGCTGGCGGCAGGATGTGCCTCTTCGTGGATGAACGGCCAGCAGAACGCCGTTCACACCGCCGAGGTGAACCAGGCCGGGCCTTATGAAGCGGGTGCCGCCTGCTGCGCACCAGGTGCCAGCTGCGCCCGCTGCAAACCTCCGGCCTACTGCTCGCCATGGTACATCGACTGTGTCGACGACTTCCTGTTTCGCAAGAAAGCCAGCCGCTGTGCGAACACGGCCATGAAACGGTACGAGGAACAGAGCGGCCAGGAACTCTCCTCCGCCTTCCGTGCGGGAGTGCGGCAGGCATATATCGACCTGGCGGATGGCAGCTGGGGACTGATGCCGGCCGTTCCCCCCGAGGAATACTGGAAGGCGGAACATCGCCGTCCGGCAGGCCAGCACGAAGCCCAGCAGTGGTTCGCCGGCTACGACTCGGGAGTTCAGTGGGCCCGGCAGGACGGAATCGACCAGTACCGGAAAGTGGCCACTCCCGGCATGCACTCCGGCTATTGAGCGAACTGCCGGTGTGGCGGGAATGTCCTGCGAAGTCAGTGAGTGGTTGACGGAACAGCGAGAGCACAGCTCAAGAGTCCAGGGCCAGCTCATTCAGGCAGGCCGTAGCCTCATGTTCTGAAACTGAAGCGGCGGCGTGTGGAACAGAGCACGAACCCTCCCGGGTTCTCTGCGGGTTTCGCCTGGCGATACCCCGAAAAACAAGCCTCTCAAGGCTTTTTCGACGGAAGGCTGCGTCAAGGATGACTGCTTCCCGCAAAGATACTGCCCGGCACACCGCACGGATTCAGCCGCTTCGGCTGCGCCGGGTGCTGCTGGCTTTCACCGCGCTGCTGCCGCAGTTCCTGGGCTGTGCGGCATTTCATCCGATCAAGGGAGTCCCCGCCCGTCAGGTGCCGGAGGAATACCTTGCCGAGCCCCGTTCGGGACGCAAGACCATCGACCTGTCCCTGCTGCGTCAGGCTCCGCCCGATCAGCACTATGTGGACGGCGGCGATGTGCTGGCCGTTTATATTGAAGGCGTGCTGGGCCGGCGGGAAGATGTGCCGCCGGTGCACTTCCCCGAAAACGGTGAAACCCGTCCTTCGCTGGGCTATCCGATTCCCGTGCGCGGTGACGGAACGATTTCAGTGCCGATGGTCCCCCCGATCTCGGTCCGCGGCATGACGATTTCTCAGGTGGAAGTAGCCATCCGCCGGGCCTATACCATCGACCGCAACATTCTGGAGCAGGGCAGGGACCGCATCTTCGTGGCTCTGCAGCGTCCGCGGGAATATCGGGTGCTGGTCATCCGGCAGGAAGAGGGCAATCTCAGTGCCGGAGGACAGGGCCTGAATCTGGGTTCGCTGAAACGCGGGTCGGGAGATGTGGTACGGCTGCCGGCATACCGGAACGATGTGCTGAATGCCCTGGCCGAAACCAACGGACTGCCCGGCCTCGATGCCGAGAATGCGATTTATGTCATTCGCCGGCGGAAGACGAATCACGGGCAGCCTGCCCCTTCGCTGCAGCCGGGCCTGCCGGTACTGCCGGGTGGTCCCGGTGCTCCGCCCGAACAGAACCATCTCCCGCACGATTCCGGATTTCCCGCGCTGCAGCCCCCGGGCCCCGGCTACTCGGCGGCTGACAGCCCGAATCAGATTGTGCAGGTGTCCGGTGTTCAGGCCTGGCCCGGCAGCCCGGCCGACGTGAATTCAAACAGCGACAACGTCGCCAGCGACAACCTGGCCAGCGACAACCTGGCCAGCGACGGCCCGGAAACACACACCGCTATCGCGGTCTGGGATCACTCGCCCGAATATCAGCAGGTGGCTCAGGTCTCGCGTGGAGCAGCCCCGGCCGGCTGGGGACATT
>JAGQPV010000232.1 GCA_020426545.1 Planctomycetaceae bacterium | reverse complement strand
CTGCTGCTGCATCTGACGACCATCGACGGACCGGATCTGTGGGTCGGAATGTCTCACTCACTCTTCAATTTCTGTGCCAGGGACACTTGCCACGAATTCGACGGTTTTTGTCCTCTGGCCAGTGTGAAAGCCGATATCAGTGGCTATCAGATTTCCTGTCCGACTCCTGTTGAGTTCAATGCCGTACCGGACTCTCACGTCACATGTCACGCTCCTTCGGTCGAAGAAGCTGGGCGCAAACTGCTCACGGCATTCGCATACTCCGACTCGAACCCGGATCGGCCCAGTGCCCAGTGGAACTGGTTCGTCTGCCCGCGGTGTGATTTTCACTCTGTAGAGTACCGGCAACTGTGTTTTCGCTGCGACTGGGCGTTCCCGCCCGAGCGAAAGTCGATGGCCGTCGGCCTGTACCGTCGACCGCGACTACCGGCAGGAGCGGTGAGCCTGAGCCGCTCAATGGGATCGTCTGAAGACTCGTGACGGCATAGCGCTGATTCAGAATCAGGGAAATCATTGGCATATCAGTTCGGCCGGTCCTGCGTATCAACTGAACGCTGCTTCGTCGCTTCCGCCAGTAACCTTGCCTGCCGGATGTAACTTTCGATCTCAAAGCAGTCGTACATTGCAGCATGCAGCAGCCCGAACCGTCCACGGCCAGTGGTCGTGAATTCAGGATCGGCGAAGCTCGGGTAAGCGTTCTCACCGCCACAGCAGCACTCAAGCCCGTGAACTGATGCAGTGAAGGACCATGACGACCCGTCCAGCACCTCCTGGTTGATATCGCCCGGATGATAATCAGACCGCCATTCCCGGACTTGAAGAAACTCCACAGCCGCAAAGAATTCTTCAACCTGAGCGTCCGAAGCTGGAATCCGTCGGATTACCAGCTGCGCGAATTCGCCAGAACCACGGAAGCGAATCTCAGATTCTTTGAGACGCCATGAATAATGGGAGCCGAACGCAAACTGTTCGGTCAGCGTGAATGTTGTCTGCAAGGTGCCCCCTTTGAACAGGTTGACTGTCGCGTCCGTCAGTGGCATACCGGTGACGGGGCTGGAATCGTTCACCCGGCCCCGGTACTCCTCATCACATTTCGACGGCCAGCCGGCATAGCCCGACCTCCGGTTACTTGTCTGACAGAACCTGCAACCCGGGCAACGTCCTTACCAGTTCGGTGCAGGATGGATCTGTGATTGCTGAGTTTCTCTGCAATTTCAGGATCTGCAGCGAATCCCACAGCTTCAGATTCTCAAGCCCGGCATTGCTCACCGTGGTCCCTTCCAGTGCCAACACTTCTATGCCCTGTACGTGCTCCATTGCTCTCAGCCATCTATCATCGACGTCAGGTCCGGCCAGCGCGAGCGTGTCCATCCGGTTCAGCGAATCCAGTGCGTTGGCGAAGGCCTGCAACTCTTTTTCGGAAAGTCTGCAATTCCATATTGCCACCTGAAGACGTGAGAACGGCATCAGATTGTGGACCCGAAGAGAATTATTCGGTGGCCAAGGCAATGTCACAAAGCTCGAAACCACGGCGCCACTGTTCTGGAGCGTATTGATAGACGCCCTCTGGCGAATGTATCCACGCCCAACGTAGAGGCATGCAAGGATCAGGCTGAGCGACAGACTTGATGTCAATACCCTGCGCCACGATCGACTGGTGCATCCGCCAGTTGCCAACAAGATGCTGTGCGTTGCCATGATTCTATTTGTCCTCTGGAGCGATCCGGTCGCACAGTCGCGTGTCTGCCCTTGATTCACCAGTCATGCACACTCCCATCGGCCCGGCGAGTAACGGGTAGCCAGCCGCGGATGTAGGGGTACTTCTTTGCTGCCTGCTCGTCGATTTCGCAGCCCAGGCCGGGGGCGTCGCTCACGTTGAGGTAACCGTCGTGATATGTCGGGCCGCCGTGGATTACGTCGGCGACTTCGGGCGGATGTTCCACCCATTCCTGCACTCCGAAGTTGGCTGTGGCCAGGTCCAGGTGCACGTTGGCCGCGTGGCCGATGGGGGAGATATCGGGCGGGCCGTGCCAGGCGGTCTGTACCTGGAAGCTTTCGGCAATGGCGGCGATTTTGCGGCCTTCGGTAATACCGCCCGTGTGGACCAGATCGCAGCGGATGAAGTCGATCAGCTGTTCGGTCAGCAGGGGCAGGCAGTCCCAGCGGGACGTGAACAGCTCGCCCATGGCCAGTGGCGTGGTGCTGTGCTGGCGGATCAGCCGGAAGCTCTCGGGGTGCTCGGGCCGCAGCGGGTCTTCCAGAAAGAACAGGTGGTGCGGCTCGAGTTCCTTCGCCAGCCGGGCAGCCTGAATCGGCGTGAGGCGTTCGTGCACGTCGTGGCAAAGCTCGACTTCCTCGCCCAGCTGCGCCCGCAGATGATCGAACAGTCGCGGGATCGTCCGCAGGTACGGGGCCGGTTCGAACTGTTCCACCAGCGGGCCGTCTTCGGGCTGCACACTGCCGGCGGCTGTTCCATAGGTTCCGCTGGTGCCGGGGATAGCAGTCTGCACGCGAACCACGCGAAAGCCACGTTCCATCAGTACGGTGGCACGGTCGGTGGTTTCCTCGATGGTTTCGCCGGCCGCATGGGCATAGCACAGGGCCCCGGTGCGGGTGCGGCCGCCCAGCAGGGAGTACACCGGCAGGCCGGCACGGCGTCCCTTCAAATCCCACAGGGCGACATCGACAGCGGCCAGCGCCGTGTTGAGGACTGGCCCGCCCCGCCAGTAGGTGCCGCGAAACAGCGACTGCCAGATGTCTTCGATCTGGTCGGCATCGCGGCCGATGAGCAGCGGCGTGATGTACTCCCGCAGGGTCTCAGCCACGGCCAGTTCACGCCCGTTGAGCGTGCCATCGCCCACGCCGTACAGGCCCGATTCAGTGACGATCTTCAGCAGGACGAAATTCCGCCCCGGGCAGGTGACGATGGTGCGGACATCGGTAATTTTCAGGGAAGAACTCATGCGGTGGCTGCTCCGGAACGGGTGGTGCGAGCATACAGGCGGAAGCGATCGACGGGCCATTTTCTGCATTTCGGCCGGCCCCGTTGTCCGCCCGGAGGTGCTGCGAGGCGGCCACGCCGGGGCTGGAAAATGTGCCGGCCAGTGGCTGATGCGGGAGGCCGAGGGGTTGGAACGGGTTCGGGGGGCATGGTATCATCGCGAGGGAAATGTGTCCGGCGGGAGCAGCCCGGGTCTGAAATTCCGTGGAATCTTCAGGTGCTGGTTTCGCGTGCGGGTCTGCTCGCGGGCGTCCCCGTTCTGCCGGGAAAGTGCCAGCCGGGTTCTACCGGCCTCCGCTCGATTGTGTCCACCACTCTGAAATCCTCTTCCTCAATCTGTAAGGACGCTCGTAATGACGCACGGCACGAATCGCCGCGATTTCATGAAGACCTCTGCTCTGGTGAGCGCTGCCTGGTGGGCAGCACCCGCCCCGGCGTGGTCTGACAGCAAGTCTCCCGTGGAACGGCTGAACTTCGCCTGTATTGGCGTGGATGGCAAAGGTTCCAGCGATACTAACGATGCCGGGCGGCATGGTAACATTGTGGCCCTGTGCGACATCGACGATAACCGCCTGCAGAAGAAGGCCCTGCGGTACCCCAAGGCAAAGAAGTTCAACGATTACCGCGAGATGCTCAGTGAAATGGGCAGCGAGATCGACGCGGTTACGGTGACGACTCCCGACCACAGCCATGCCCCGGCCGGTATGATGGCCATGAAGATGGGCAAGCACTGCTTCTGCCAGAAGCCGCTGACGTGGTCGGTGAAGGAAGCCCGGCTGATGCGGGAGACCGCCGCCAAAATGAAGGTGGCGACTCAGATGGGCAACCAGGGCACCTCGAGCGACGGCCTCCGGTGGTGCGTGGATGCCGTGCGGAACGGCACGATTGGCAACGTGAAGGAAGTCCACGTGTGGACCAACCGGCCGATCTGGCCGCAGGGTACCGGCCGGCCGACGGAAACTCCCGCCGTGCCGAAGAACGTGCACTGGGATCTGTTCCTCGGCCCCGCAGCCGAGCGGCCCTATCACCCGGCCTACCACCCGTTCAACTGGCGCGGCTGGGTCGATTTCGGCACGGGTGCGCTGGGCGACATGGCCTGCCACACGGTGAACATGCCGGCAATGGCCCTCGACCTGTTCGAGCCGACATCCATCGAAGCCGATTCGCCAGGCGTGTTTGAAGGCGAGACGTACCCCAAGTTCTCGACCATCAAGTTCGAGTACCCGCAGCGGGGCGAGCTGCCGGCCTGTACCTTCTACTGGTACGATGGTGGCAAAAAGCCCCCGGTGGAACTGCTGCAGGGCCAGGAGATGCGGTCCAGCGGTGCACTGCTGGTGGGCGACAAGGGGACGCTGTACTCGCAGGGCGACTATGCCGGCGGAACGGGCAAGGACAAGAACCTGCTGCTGCCGCTGGACAAGTTCGCCGAGTACGAGCACTACCAGAAGCTGCCGAATTCTCCCGGTCATTTCACCGAATTCGCCAATGCCTGCAAGGGCGGCGAGCCGGCGATGTCGAACTTCGCCTACGCCGGACGGCTGACCGAAACCATTCTGCTGGGCAACGTGGCCCTGCGGGCTGGCGGCCGGATCGAGTGGGATGCCGAGAACATGAAGGTTACGAATAACGAAGCCGCGAACCAGTATCTCGGTCGGGAGTACCGTGAAGGCTGGACGCTGTAATTCAGCGGCCTGACCGGGAACTCTGACCTGCAAACCTGGTTTCTGTTCCTGGTCTGAAGTAACCAGTCTGAGATTCTGGCGGTCGGAGATCCTGCGGGATGTCCGGCCGCTTTTTTCGTCCGCCGGGCCGCCGTGCTGCGCCCTTGCTGGAGGAGGCTGTTCCCATGTATGCTCAGACACTGATGTATTCAGGGGAATCACCCGGGGTTGACCGAGGACTGGAATGTATCGGCTTTCTGCCATTCTGATGGCTCTGGTGGTGTGCAGCGCAAGTACAGTGCGGGGCGAGGAGCAGCCGGATTTTTCCGGAGCGGGACGGGGCTTCCTCGAAAAGCACTGCCTGAAATGTCACCAGGGAGAGAAACCCGCGGCTGAACTGTCGCTGGAGGGATTTCGCACGTCGGACTCACTGATTCCGCAGCGAGGGGTGTGGGACCGCATCCGGCGGATGATCGCCACCGGCACGATGCCGCCGGAGGACCAGCCCCGGCCGACAGTGGCGGAGATCACATCATTCACCCGGCTGGTGAACAGCATTTTCGATTATTCCGACCGGCACTCAAAACCCGACCCGGGCCGCGTGACCATGCGGCGGCTGAACCGCGTGGAATACCGGAACACGATTCGCGATTTGCTGGGGGCCGATTTCGACCCTTCGGAATCTTTTCCGACCGATGATGTGGGGCACGGTTTTGACAATATCGGCGATGTGCTGACGGTTTCGCCGCTGCTGATGGAGCGGTACCTCGACGCCGCCGAGACGATTGTGAACCGGGTGATTGTGGTTGATCCACCGAAGCCTTCGCGTCGTTATCTGTCGGGGCGATTCCTGCAGCCTAATAATGCGAACACATCGCAGGGCCGGTTCCGGCCGCTGGATCCGGAATCCGCTGAACCGTTCGAGTCGGGACCATATACGGCACCGGCCAGTTACCTGAAGTTCTCGGCCGATGCCGACCTGATCTTCCGGGCGCGGCTGTATGCGGAAACGGACAGCACCGAGCCTGTGAAGGTGGCATTATTTCTGACCGGGAAGGAGCTGGAGTATTCCAGCGATGAGGAAGTTTCGCAGCTGATGGGGGCTAATCTGGAACGGCTTAAGCCGCTGCAGATTCTGAAGATCTATGAGATTACCGCCCGTACCGCGGCGGAGGTGCAGGAGATCGAGTTTCCCATTCACCGGATGGGAACGATCAATAATGCGGGCATCGCGGTCGTGCGGCCGGCGGAAGGCGTGAAGCCGGCGAAGCTGCATATTGAGAGCCTGTGGAGCGAAGGGCCGCTCGAAACCCGACCGGAATCTCAGTTGAAGCTGCTGGCCTGCACTGCCGGCCGACCGGTAGCGGAACAGACGCGGGAAGTGCTGAGCAGGTTTCTGAAGCGGGCGTACCGTCGCCCGCATAATGCGGAAGAACTGGAACGGCTGGCAGGGCTGACCGATGCAGCGGTGGCCGGCGGAGAGAAGTGGGAAGCCGGCATTCAGCGGGCGATTGCCGCCACGTTGTGTTCGCCGAAATTTCTGTTTCGCGTGGAACTGGACGACCGGCCGCAAAGCCCCGAAGCGCGGGAGCTGGATGAGTTCCAGCTGGCCTCACGACTGTCGTACTTTCTGTGGAGCACGATGCCGGATGATGAACTGCTGGAACTGGCCGGGAAGAAGCAGCTGACAGCCAGCCTCGATGTGCAGGTCCGCCGGATGCTGGAGGATCCGAAGTCCATTCAGCTGGTGAGGAACTTTGCCCTGCAGTGGCTGCAGATTCAGCGGCTGCTGCAGTTTTCTCCCGATGCCGAACACTTTCCGACGTTCACCGAGCCACTGCGACAGGCCATGCTGCAGGAAACCGAGCTGTTTTTTGAATCGATCATGCGGGAAGACCGCAGTGTAATCGACTTACTGGCAGCCGATTATACCTTTCTGAATGAACCGCTGGCCCGGCATTACGGCATAGCCGATACGATGGGGAACCCCGCAGGCGGGAAGCCGGCTGTGCCGGGTGGCAAGCCGGTTCGTGGAGATGCATTTCAGCGGGTGACATTACAGGATGGCCTGCGGGGCGGGCTGCTGACGCAGGCCAGTGTGCTGACGGTGACTTCCAATCCCACACGGACATCGCCTGTGAAACGGGGCCGCTGGGTGCTGGAGCAGATTCTGGGCGAACCGCCCCCACCCCCTCCGCCGGATGTTCCCGAACTGGCCGAAGGGGAGCAGGCTGCCAGCGGCGGGACGTTGCGGCAGCGGATGGAAATCCATCGCCGGAACCCGAACTGCGCCAGCTGTCACGCGAGGATGGATCCCATTGGTAACTCGCTGGAGAATTTCGACGCTACTGGGGCCTGGCGCAGCAAAGATGGCGAGTTCCCCATTGATGCAGTCGGCGAATTCCCGGATGGCACGAAGTTCGATGGTCCCGGTGAACTGAAAGCGGTGCTGAAGGGTCAGCAGGACCAGTTTGTCCGCTGCCTGACAGAGAAGATGATGACTTATGCCCTGGGTCGCGGGCTGGAGTACTATGATCGGCCGGGCATTGAAAAGATTCTGAAGTCGATGAGGGCGGACGATTACCGGTTCTCCGTGCTGGTGACCGAAATCGTAAAAAGCGACCCGTTTCGCAAACGTCGGGGCACGGCGGAACAGAAACCGGCTGCAGAGAAGGAATAAGGAATGGTCAGTCTGGCCGGGCGTTCTCAACAGAGGGGTGTTGCGGTCGATTCCATCATTTGAAGACGCGGAACAAGTTGAATCGCCGCCTGCTGTCAGGCGGTCAGCTTTTCGCCGGATTAATGCTGCAGCCGGACAATTTCCAGTCGTATCAGATCCAGTTAACCCGGTCGTCGTGAACGCGCACGAACGCGTTCTGCCCGCGACCGGGCAAAGTGAACCACAGCAGGACATTCAGGAGCACCCCGCATGTTTTCTACCCGCAGGCTGAATCGTCGTACTGTCCTTCGTGGGCTGGGGCTGTCAGTTTCGCTGCCGTGGCTGGAGGCCATGGGGCCGGTCTCGTCGTGGGCCAGCGAAAAGCCCACGGATCAGACGGCGCCCAACCGGCTGGCGTTCATTTACGTGCCCAACGGCAAGAATATGGTGGACTGGACTCCACAGCAGGAAGGAACTTCCTTCGATCTGCCGGCCATTCTGCAGCCGCTGGCCCCGGTGCAGGACCAGTTGCTGGTGCTCAGCGGTCTCACGGCTGACAAGGCACGGGCACACGGCGATGGTGGTGGCGATCATGCGCGGGCTCTGGCCGCGTTTCTGACGGGAGCCCAGCCACGCAAGACCGACGGGACGGACATTCGCGCCGGCATTTCAGTCGATCAGGTGGCGGCCCTGCAGGCGGGGGCACGGACGCGGTTACCTTCGCTGGAGATTGGCTGCGAACACGGGGCGATGGCCGGCAACTGCGATTCGGGTTACAGCTGTGTGTACTCATCGACAATGGCCTGGCGGTCGGCGACTCAGCCGCTGCCCAAGGAAGTGAATCCGAAGCTGGCGTTTGAGCGACTGTTCGCCACTGGTAACGATCAGCAGCGGGCCGAACGTGATGCCCGGCGAAAGAGTATTCTGGACTTCGTGCGGGAGGATACCCGCGACCTCAAAGGCCGCCTGGGCGCCGACGATAATCGAAAGCTGGCCGAGTACTTCGCAGCGATTCGAGATATTGAGCAGCGGATTGAGCGGGCGGAGA
>JAGQPV010000231.1 GCA_020426545.1 Planctomycetaceae bacterium | reverse complement strand
GGAGAGTCCCCGGAGAGCGACAGCTCGCCGCGCGGCACCACTTCGCGGGAGACCGATTTCCTTGAGGAAGGTGATCGTCTGCCGGCTGAATCTTCGGCACTGAAGCAGCTGGATGAGCTGAGCGGGTTCGACGACGACCTGCTGGGTGGTTCGACCAGTTATCGGTCGCAGTCGGCCAGTGGGACGACAGCCAGTGAAAAGACGGCCAGCGGGAAAACGGTGGCTGGCAGGGAGTCCGTCAGCGATGACACCCCGCCGTCCCCCGCCGAGCGCAGTGACTCGTCCTTCGGAGGCGATAACCGGCCGTTCGGCAGCGAGGAGGAGGCTGATGAGATGGAACAGCCGGGCCCCATTGCCGCGGCGGAGTCCGAAGAGAAATCGACGGCATCACCCGCAGCCCGGGCTGAGCAGATGATTGCCAGGACGGAAGAGAATGCGACCAGCAGGAAGGTGGAAGCGAAGTCCGTGAGTGTGCAGAGCGGCAGCCCCGAGCCGCCGTCCCGTCGTACTCCGGAGAATCCGTACGGGCTGTACCTGATTGAGCCGGTGGACACGGCGGACGAGGACAGCGAGCCCGAACCGGCTGCGGCGCGGGCGGCTCAGTCTCCTGCCGTCAGCGAAAGTGCCGTCCTGAAGCAGAAGTTTGTGCCGGCCCGCTCGCCGCTGGCCAACCGCCGTCCGGCGGCACCGGTTGACACGACGAGAACGGCGCCGGTGAATCCTCCCGCGGGACGGGCCACGTCGAATCCGGCCGAGCCAGGCAGTGCACTTCGCCCCGGCACCTGGGTGATTCGCCGGGGTGATACGCTGGAGGGCATTGCGGTGAAGGTCTATGGCCGCCGCAGTGCGGCGACGACGATCTTCGAGGCGAACCGCGACCAGCTGCGGAACCCGAACCTGCTGCGGCCGGGCATGGAACTGCGGCTGCCGGTTCCCGCCCGCTGAGCCGGGCAAAACCTGCCGAAACCGCACTTCGCTGTCTGGTGAGTGCGCAGCAGACAGGCGCTGTCAGCCATGAGCCGACAGCGCCTGCTGTTCTGCGCCAGGGCAGCGCCTGCAGAGCTGCCCTTCGTGAGACGTGGCGGGCCGGGCAGTTTCCTGCGGATTCCGGTGGCCAGTCTGAGCCTGAATTCACTGCCTGACGGCAGTGAGCGGGCTCAGTTGTTGTCGGCCGGGGCCGGCGGAGGAACGTCGGCAGCACCACCGGTGGTCGAACCGGCGGGCGGGAAGTCCATCGGAGCGTCGGCAGCGGCGGGCTCTTCGCCGTCCTCGTGGTCGTGATCGGCGTGATCAGCACCGTCTTCGGTGGCGGTCTCGGTGGCCGGGGCTTCCGTGTCGGCCTTCTTGGTGTCGGCGGTGTCGCCGCAACCGAGGGACCAGGCCGAAACGCACACCACACACAGCACCGCCAGGAAACGTTTGATCTGAACCATTGTTCTCATCTCTTTCATCTTCAAAAAACGATTGATCTGCCCGTCTGCAGATGTTGCGGATCGGGTTGGCTTCCGTCTGACTGAGAAACGGCCAGCGGCCACATGGCCTCCGGTCTATTCAGGATCCTGCAGCAGGCGGAGATATTCCCCGATTCTTCCAGTTTGCAGCTGAATTCCCGGAGAGACTGCCCGAAATCCTCGCGTCATCCCGGTCGCTGGTGTCCGTCTGAAACAAGGGCACCGGCTGTGGAACGGGGCCGGGGGATTCCACCCAGGCAGCCAGGGAACTCGTGCTGAATACCACATCCAGGGGAGCTGGTCGGGGAGTCACCGCTATCGCTGGGGCCGATGGCGATTTCCGGACATCACCCCCAAGTCTCCCCCGGCGGAATGCCGAGGCTGGGAGCTGCTCATTTAAAACGGCAGATGGGCTGCTGGCAACTGTACACAGCTGCGTGAAGGTTTTCTCCGCTCTCCAGCGGGCGGCCAGACAGCGGAATGTAGCGGGAATTGCGCAACCAGACAGAATGTTATTGAACGCTGTTGAACAATACTGAGCAGGGCTGAGGAGGTGGACAGCCGAGGGTACCGGCCGTTGCCTGGGACCGGCCGGGGCGGGTTTATTCTCCCGCACGATCAGGTTTGGCCGTTCGCGGCGGGCCTGCTGCCCGGGGATCGTTCAGCATGCGGTACAGCGTGTCGATCATGCCGGTGGCTACGGGTTCCAGGTGGGATTTGAGCACGGTTCGGAGGCGGTGCAGCGTCTGCCGGTGGGCATTGATCCGGCTGGCGACCTGGCGAACCCGGGCTGCTGTAAGCCGCGCTCCGATACCGGCCTCGCTGTACAGTTCTCCCCACTGCTGCTCCGACCAGCCCTGAAACAGCTCCGGATTTTCTTCACAAACATCGATCACACAATGGTTTGCACTTCCCGCGAAAATGTGCTGCCGATTCCGGCTTCCTGCCGGTTCCGGGGGCGGGGCCTTGTCGCCTGGCTGCGGGAGATGTTCCCGCGGGCGCTCCAGAGCGGCCACGGTGGTGCCCAGGGCGACCGCCAGCCGGCCAAGCGTCGAACTGCGGGGACGGACCGTCTGCCCGTGCAGCAGGTGGTACAGCGTGGTGCGGGAAACTCCGGCCCGCCGGGCCAGTTCCTTCTGGTCCCAGCCTTTCTCGGCACAGAGCAGCCGCAGCCGGCGGACGATCTCAGACAGGGTCGGGTCGGCGGGGGACCTCGCTTCCTGCAGTCGGTCGGTCATTGGAATTCCATGTCCATATCCAGGGCGAAAACTGAACACACGCCACCGTGGTGATTGATCTCTGTTCACTCGGACATTATGCTGGGCGATTCGACATGTCAATCCGACCATATGTGATCACTCGCATAGTCCCGGTGTGGACGGGCGGCTGCTCCTTCCACTTCATTCCGCTGCTGAATCTCTAACAGAAAGGCTGCACTGCATGACTGACAGGAACTCTGACCCGGCGGGAACGGGGCCCGCTCCGCAGTTTGCTCCGTCCCGCCGCACCCGGCGGCTGGCCTACCCCAGCGACCTGACCGACACCCAGTGGAAGCGACTGGAGCCGCTGCTGCCCGCGGAAAAACCGCGCGGCCGTCAGCGGTTCACCAGCCTGCGGGAGGTGGTCAACGGGATCAATTACCGGTGGTCCACCGGTTGTGTGTGGCGGATGCTGCCGCACGATTTCCCGCCGTGGACCACGGTGTATACGTACTATCGCCAGTGGCTGAACGATGGCACGCTGCTGCAGATTCACGATTCGCTGCTGGGCCGCGGACGGCAGCGAGCGGCTGAACCACCCGCCCGCAGCGGGGAACCGGCCCGCGTGCTGCACCAGGCATCGGCCTGAGGTACCCGGCCTGTTGCCGGTGCAGCGGACCGGCCAGGCCTGCTCCCGGTGTGGCGGTGGCCGCGGCGCGGGAGCAGCGCACGGTGCGGGAGCAGTCGGGTGTGGTTGCGGTGGTGCCGGGCTGGCGTCAGGGGGTGAGCACGATTTTGCCCGTGAGCGTGCCCTGGCCTTCGAGCGTGTTTTCTTCCTGCAGGCGGTGGGCGCGGGGTGCTTCGCTTAAGGGGAAAGTCTGGCCGATGTGCGGCTCCCACTGGCCGGCAGCCGTGGCGGCGTTGATGGCTTCGCCGCAGACCCGCTGTTCTTCCGGGGTGGCATTGAACATGGCGAAGCCCAGCAGCCGCAGGTCGTTGACGTAGAACGGTCCGACGGGGAATTCGGGCCGCGCCGCCCGGCCGGCCATCAGGATGAGGCGACCGCGACGGGCCAGCAGGCCGATGGTGCGATCGAAGGTGGGTTCCCGCTGTGTTTCGAACCAGACCTGGACGCCGCCGGTTTCTGCGGCAAAGTTTCTGATGTCGTCATCGAGCGTACTCGAGCGGTAGTCGAGAGCCAGATCGGCTCCGGCCTGACGGCACTGTTCCCGTTTCTCTTCCGTGCCGGCTGTGGTGATGACGCGGGCACCGTGCGCGTGGGCCAGCTGCACCACCGAACGGCCCACACCGCCGCTGCCCCCGTTCACGAAGACGGTTTCACCCGGCTGCAGCCCGGCATGCAGGAACAGGCCGAGATGGGCCGTGATTCCGACCAGCGCGCCGGCTGCCGCTGCTTCATCCGACTGATTTTCGGGAGTGGGGTACAGCCATTCCTCGCCCACGGCGGCGTACTCGGCGAAGGTGCCCGTGCGGCCGAACAGCCCCTGGTTACTGCCCCAGACACGGTCTCCCGGCTGGAAGCGTTTCGTCCCTTCTCCGCAGGCTTCCACCGTTCCGGCCAGATCGCAGCCGATGGTGTAGGGGAACTCCAGTGGCAGGGCGACGGCACCGCTGCGGATGTAGGTGTCGATGGGGTTCACGGCGACCGCGCCCACTTTCACCAGAACCTGCCCCGGACCGGGTTCGGGCTGAGGAACTTCTTCCCAGACGATTGTTTCCGGATCGCCCGTGCTGTGGATGCGTGCTGCCTTCATGGATTCTCTCTCCTGAGTTCAAGATCGGCCGGGAGGCCAGTCGCGTGGCTGTTCCCGGGAAGAGGCCAGGCGGAAACCTGTCGTTGCCCCCGATCATCGGCGGGGCGGACCGTATAGAACAGACATGATGCGGCCTGGCCTGGCAATGGTTACTGCCGGCGCAGCGGGCAGACCAGGAGTGTCTGCTGACAGAGGCAGTGACACAACCCATCCGCGGGGCTGGCCCGAGCTGTGCTCACCCGGCGGGATGCCTGCCTGAGGTGGCTGGCGTACAGGCCGGCAGCTATCATACGGGCCAGAGGGCAGCGAGCGCCGGCAGACACCCGCCGATTTGAGCGGAACCCGGCGACAGCGGACCGGGCGACGGTTCTGTGTTCGTGGTGCCGGTTTCAGGACAGCAACAGCAGGGAGGCAGTGCAACCATGCCGCATTTCGTCACACACCTGGATCACACACGTCACCGTTCAGCAGCTGCAGTGCGGTTCCGGCGGGTTCCTCTGAGCATGCTGCTGGGCTGCTGCCTGCTGGCTGCTGCCGGCTGCAGTCGGGATCGAACGCAGACGGCCTCCGACGTGCCGATTCCCGTGGCGGAAGCGGCGGATGGCCCGGTCAGCCAGCAGGGCAACATTTTCCTGGTGAAGCTGGAAACCACCAAAGGCGATATCGTCCTGGAAGTGCATCGCAAGTGGGCTCCGAATGGAGCGGACCGGTTCCAGGAACTGGTGGAGAGCGGTTTTTACGATGGCTGCCGCTTCTTCCGCGTGGTGCCAAACTTCATGGCCCAGTTCGGCATCAATGGCGACCCGGTGGTGCAGAGCAAGTGGCGGGAACGCACATTGATTGATGACCCCGTGCTGAAATCGAACCGGCGGGGGTTTGTCACGTTTGCCAAGACGGGGATGCCGAACTCCCGCAGCACGCAGATTTTCATCAACTTCAAGGACAATTCCAGCCTGGATGCCGACGGGTTCGCCCCGTTTGCCGAAGTGATTTCGGGGATGAGTACCGTCGATGCGATTTATGCCGGCTATGGAGAGCAGCCCGACCAGGGGATGATTCAGCGGGCCGGCAATGCTTACCTGGAATCCGAGTTCCCGAAGCTGGATTCGATCATCCGGGCGACGGTGATTGCTCAGTAGGGGTTGGTGGTCAGGGGTCGGGATTCAGGGAGGAGAAGGGCACGGGGGGTTGGCTTCTGGCTGAGAGAAGCCGGGACCCTCCCTCGGGCCCTCCCTGACAGGGAGGGAAGGAAGAGCCGGCTCGCTGCGGACACCACGGGGGGCAGGGCACCAGTGCCACCCGAAAGCGTCAATGACCACGCCCGTCGTTCCTCCGGGACGTGCCACACGAGCGGGTTACGGGGGGCGGGGCAGACGAGGGCCGTGGCACCCTCGGGGAAGCCTACTGCAGGCCGTTCAGGCCGGTGGTGCGGTCGAGTTTGAGCTGGTTGCGGGCGGGAATGAATTCCATTCGCTGGGCATCGGCCCGGCTGGATTCGCCACCGGTCGATTTCTGCCGCCAGATGGTGGCTTTGCGGCTGCCCAGCGAACGCAGCATGTACAGCCCTTTGGATTCATCGTAGCTGATGGTATCGGCCCGGGCGTGGAAGGAGCGGCCGTCTACTTTCGTGTCGCCAGTGCCCAGCAGCTCGACCCAGGCGGGCGTCTTGTCGTCGCCGGGGTGCTGTGTCATCTGCAGGGTACTGCACTGCATGCTGCCGGCTTCCTTCGGCAGTTCATCGACGTCGATCACCTCGAGCGGTTTCTCCACCGGGCCATATACCACCTGCACGCGGTCATCGAATGTGGTATGCCGCCGCTCGAGGTTGCCGAGGTTTTCGCGGGAGAAATCGATGCGGGTGTAATCCCAGCCGGCATCGGCTGCTCGGGCGGAGCGGTTGGCCTGGGCTGTGGATGCTCCACCGAGGCCGGGCCGGCGGCCGCTGCCCCGCCGCCAGAAGGCGATCCAGCCGGGGCCGGTGCCTTTGGTATCGCCGGTTGTCTGATCGACGGAGAACTCGGCGAAATGGCCGCTGCGAATTTCGACCAGCTTCTGTTCGGCGTATTCGTAGCTTTCAAATTCCACACCGTGCCGGCAGACCACATTCTGAATTTCTGGCCGGTCGGCCTGTTCCGGGCCGGTTTCCGGTTCGATGAATGAGATGCGGCGGGTGAGCTGAACTTCCATTTCCTGGCAGGTCATGCGGCTGTCGGCGATGACGGTTCTGACGCCACCGAAGAACTTTGCCGCCTGCCCGTCGAAGGTCATCTGCTCTTTCCACCACACGTCGAACATCTGCGGGGTGGCGAGCTTTTTGCCGTCGAGCGTGCTGCTGACGGGAAACTGCAGCAGGCCGCTGCCCTGAACGGTGGCCCGGTTGGCGGCCCGGTCCAGTTCCACATGCTGGCCTTCGATGTGCATGCTGCGGTCGCGGATATGGGCCGGCTGGCCGATGACGGTCAGCAGCTGCCCGTGCTCGCTGTTGTTCCTGAGGTGCAGTTCCTCGCCGGTGACTTCAAGCGGGGCCTGCCCGTCGAGGTGGTCCTGGCGAACGATGACATTGCCCTGAGTCCAGACTTCGGCCACCTGATGATTGCCCGTCTGCGGGAGACCGGCTTCCTCTTTCTGGCGGGCCTCCTGTTCCACGGTGAGTGGCTGGGCAGCACCGGCCGGCACCTGACGGAACGGCGGAGCGGTGGCGTTGGTTTCGGCTCCGGCGGTGGCCTCCGCCTCTGCCTGGCGGACGACCCGTACGCGGATCAGCTCGGCCCGAATGCGGATCGGCCCGTCTTCCGGTGCCTGAGCATTCATGGCCCGTTCGCCTGGTTTCGGCTGAGCGGCGGAAGGACCGGCGGGTTGTCCTGGAGCCGAAGACGTGACGGAAACCGTTCTCACGTTTTCCGGTTTCCGGCCGGAGGATTCTCCCGCAGGGGCGGCGGGGACATCTTCAAACCAGACTTCGAGGCGGTTGGATTCGGCTTCCATCTGCGGGCTGACCATCGCCACTTCCCGCAGAGCGAGCATGCGGTCGAGGTGAAACTGCGTGGCCTGACTGTCTTTGTCTTTCCCGGCGGGGTCGCCGCCTGCGGATTTTTTCGCCTGCTGGCGATCGACCCAGAGGCGGATGAACTGAGCGGCCAGTCCCATCTGCTGTTCGGGCTGGCGGACGGTGGCGTTATCGACCAGTTCGATCAGGTCGAGGCCGCCGTTGTTTTCCGGGTACTGTCTGAGTTCTGTTTTCCATTCGGCGGCCAGCTGCAGCCGGCCGGTGTCTTCATCGACGTATCGCAGCCAGCCGGCGCCCTGGCACCGCATCGAGCTGATTTCGTTGTCTTCGTTCCAGGCCATCTGGATTCTGGGGCTCTGCAGTTCGCTGTCGCTGCGGAGCACCCGCACCAGGCCCCCGGGAGAGACCAGTTCGGCCAGGCGGCTGCGGGCGTCGTACACGAATTCCGTCATGAAGGCCCGCATGCCGCTGCCCTGGGAGTGCAGCACGACCTGTGGTCCCTCAGCCCGCATGCGGCGGAAGGTGAGGTTCTCATCGACCCCGCGGAAGTCGCTCTCTGTCGCGGCGGCGGCATTCTCCGGACCGCCTGCGACCGCGGCTTCCGGGCCAGAACCCGGGGCAGTCGATGGCGCAGCCGGTGGTGTGCCGGGCGATTCCGGGACGGATTCAAACTGCAGAGTCAGCAGGCCGCATTCCAGAGAATCGTACTGATCGGGACCGGTGGGGCGGTATACCCGCACATCGTCTTCAAAGGTGGCGATGTTGGTTTCGATGACGAATTCGAACGGGCCCGCACTACGGATGTTGATGGTTTCGCGTTTGCTTTCCGCGGGTTGAGCGTCGGCTGCCGGCTCTGGTGCCGGTGGTTCTCCGGCGGGCGGGCTTTCCGCGGCATCGGGAGCAGAAGCGGGAGCGGCCATTCCGGCCATGGCCATGCT
>JAGQPV010000230.1 GCA_020426545.1 Planctomycetaceae bacterium | reverse complement strand
TTCGGGCGCGGCATGTGACGCACATCGCCTGCCGATTACAGATCGCCCATGGGGCGTGGCTCCTCGGGAAGATTGTTCCAGTCGGCCCAGACGACCCAGAAATCGGGCAGTTCCTCGTAGGCAGCACTGGCGCGGGAGTAAGCTTCTCCCATTGTGATGCCTTCCAGCTCGGCAAGAGAGCTGCCCGTCTTCCGGGCCAGATCTTCCATTGCCGCCATCAGTGCGGGGGCAGCCTGGCTGCGATGAAATTCATGTGCGGCGGCTTCACCCATCGGCGGGGCATCCTTCCGGAGAGAGACAGTCGGCCCGGCGGTGTTTCGGGCGAACAGAGCCCCCGCTGCGGCAGAATTCAGACAGCACAGCGGCGCGGGCGTGCCGTTCAGCGTTCGGCCAGGCTGGTTGACTCAAGGATACCGAGTTCCAGCAGCGACTGCACGAGCTCGCGGGCCAGCGGGCCCGCCGCTTTGCTGCCCGAACCGGCGTGCTCCAGCACCACGGTGAACGCAATCCGTGGTCGGTCGGCCGGGGCATAGCCGGCGAACCACGCATGATCCTGCTGGCCAGGGCCGGCTTCCGCTGTGCCGGTCTTTCCCGCGATCGAAATATGATCGAGACGGACGGTGCGGTAACCCGTGCCACGCCGGCTGGCCACCACCTGCGTCAGCCCTTCGCGAACACGTTCCAAAGTCCCGGCAGTCAGTCCGGGAATTTTCCGTGGCGGGTATCGGTGGGCGGCGGAACGGGGAGTTGATGTCCGGCTGCCGGCCAGTCCCGTCCGCTGAATCACGTGCGGCGTCACCAGCCAGCCATCGTTGGCCACGGCGGCCATCATCCGCGTAATCTGCAGTGGAGTGACGGTCATCCGGCTCTGACCAATTGCCAGACCCAGTGTGTCGCCCGGATACCAGGTCTGCCGGGCTCGCCGCTGGCCTGCCAGCCCAGAGGATCGGCCATGGGGGGCGAAGGCACGTTCCCTCCGCTTTCGCCGGGAAGGTCGATGCCCGTGGGGGCTCCGAAGCCAAACTGACTGGCCCAGCCGGAAATCGGCTCGGCACCAATTTTCCGGGCTCCCGCAAAGTAGTACACATTGCAGGACTGGCACAGCGCATCGACCAGCGTGACCGGCCCATGCCCTACGCCGAAATGCCGGTAGATGTAGCATCGGTGGCGGTCGGGCCGGTCGAGAAAACCACGGCACTCGAACGGCTCATCCGGATCCCACTGGCCGCTTTCCATCAGCGCCACCGAGGTGACCGGTTTAAACACCGAGCCTGGCGGCAGCGACATGGCCACCGCCCGGTGAAAGAAGGGCCGCCGCGGATCATTCAGCAGCGACTGCCAGTATTCGGGCGTCGGGTTCTGCAACTGCGACAGATCGATGCGCGGCGCGGAAGCCGCCGCCAGAATGGCGCCGGTCTGCACATCCATCACGATCAGGCTGCCGCCCGCACTGTCGGGCAGGGGTTCCCCGGTCTCCGGTTCCTCATTCAGACTGGCCTCGGGATCCGGTTCCTCCAGAGACGCGGCCTGTTCTTCCGGCTGGCCCGTTCCACGGGCGGCCAGCGTGCGGTCGAGCAGATTTTCCAGCTGCTGCTGCAGCGGCAGATGCACGGTCAGGACGACATCCGCACCGGGCCGGGCTTCCGCCAGCAGTCGGGTTTCCAGCAGATCGCCCTGTCGGTTCCGCACGATCTGCCGCCGACCGCGCTGCCCGCGAATCCGCTCGTTGGCGGTTTTCTCCACTCCCGTCCGGCCAATCCGGTCGCCCGGTTGCAGCAGAGAGACTGTCGTCGATCCGTCGGCGTCTGCCTCATCTGCCGCGTGCGGCGCAGCTGCCGCGGAGTGCCCGGCATTATTCGCTTCGCCCGCTTTCGCCAGTTCTTCTTCCGTCACCGGCCGGCGAATCCCCACGAGGTGAGAAGCCGCCGAGCCAAGCGGATAGATTCTGCGGGTGGAAGTCTGAATTCTCAGCCCGGGCCAGCGTTCCGGGTGCGATTCGATGCGGGCGGCCACGGCCAGCGGGATGTCGCGAACCAGCAGGTGGTCGTCCAGTTCTTCGCGAATCACCACCGGATCCGCTCGTCGTCTCCGGGGGGCAGTGGTCAGTTCGGTGCGGGCCGAATTCCAGATCTGCTGCCAGTTCCGCCACAGGGAAGATCGGCCTTCGGCCCGGTCCGCGGACGGGGTCTCGCTGGCCGGGTCGGCCGGGGAGGCATCGGCCTGACGCCGTGCTTCCACACTGGCAACGATCCGCTCGACCCGCTGCTGAATCTGACTTCGCGCTGCTGCCAGGTCTTCCGGGTTGCGGTTCAGCAGTCCAGGCAGATCGGCCCACAGCTGCCGACGAAGTTCCCGCAGTTCTTCCTGCCGGGCCTCCACAAGGTCCTTGTCTCTCCGGTCGGCCGGCTCCAGCCGGGCCATTGCCTGGCGTCGCAGCCACGCCGGGTCGGCAGGTTCTTCCAGCCAGCGGTAATTGATATGCACGTCGAAGGTGACTTCGTCGTGAGCCAGCACCTGGCCATCGGCGGAGAGAATCCGCCCGTCGATGCTGGGGATCAGTTCGATCGATTCCCGGACGGTTTCCCAGGGCTCGATGAATCGCTGGCGAACGACTGTCTGAATCCAGATCAGTCGTCCGCTCACCGCCAGCAGAGGCAGCATCAGCACACAGAACAGCCAGACCAGCCGCCGACCGGGATGACGATCAACCCGCCACCGCGAATCCGCCGGCTGGCTCTGCTGCGATTCGGTCAGGACATTCGTAAGCCGGTTCAGCATGGCCGCGGTGCCGCCCGTCTCCGAAACTGCGATTCATAAACGGCCGGCCCATTGGCCCGCCTGGTAATTGACTGACCGGCAGGCCGGGACTGATCTGCCGACCCTTCGCGCGCCCTCCTGCAGAACCACACTCCCACCGAGAGACCGGGCAGCAGCAGGACCAGGCAGCAGTCGGTTCAGGCGGCGGACGACCGTTCTTCCAGACCATCCTCCGGTGCCACCACGCCGGCATTCCCGTTCGCTGCTGCGATCGGACCGGCCTGACTCTGTGCCGGACTCTGAGCGGGTGTCCGCAAATGGGGAGCCGGTACGGTTCCGGGTGACAGATCGAACCCGCTTTCGCCGGGGCTGTTCAGCTCGGTCAGCTGCCGCAGCAGATCGCGAATCACGTTTTCGGCTTCGATCTTCTCATGCAGCCAGCCATTGCGGGCCTGACGCCAGGCGACTTCGCTGCTGTCGATGGAAGCCGCCTCCCGCCGCAGCTGCTCTTCCCGACGACGCAGCTGCTCGTCCCGTTCGGTAATCCATTCGGTCAGCGTCTGCCGTTCGTCGCGGAACTCGTCCTTCTGCTGATCGAACCGCTTGCGGCCTTCCTCGATTTCCTGCCGCTGGAGGGTGAGATCCTCGCGGATTTTCCGGTAATGGCCGGAGCAGGCCTGCCGGGCTTCTTCCACCCGCTGGCGGGCGGTTTCCTCGCCGGTGGCCTGCGAAAGCTGGGCCCAGGCTTCTTCCACCGCCATCCGCATTTCGAGCGTCGTCCGGTGAGTCTCTTCCAGCTCGGCCCGCAGTTCATCGAGCCGCGACCGGCGGGCTTCCAGATTCTCGGCATGCAGAGCCAGCATATCCTGCTGACGGCGGAGTTCGGCCCGCTGAGCTTCCCGCTCCTGCAGCCAGGATTCATGCTCGTGCCGGAATCGTTCGCGGTCTCCAGCCGACTCTGATTCAAAGGCCCGGCGGGCCCGGTTCAGCGTATCACGTTCGCGCTCGATGGACCGTTCCCGTTCTTCCAGCAGCAGCCGGAAGCGGGCCAGCTGCCGACTTCGGTGACGGAAGCCGGTTGCCGCCCGTTCCGTTTCCAGACGGGCCTGCTGCCGCTGATGACGGAATTCGTGCTGTGCGGTATCCAGTTCGTTCCGCAGCCGTTCGAGGTGCGTCTGCTGGAACCGCAGCCGGTTTTCGAATGTGGCCCGTTCCTGCTGGAACTGGCGGCTCTGCTTTTCGCGTTCCTGTTCGAACTCCTGCAGTCGGGCCGCGTGCTGGCGGTCCTGTTCTTCCTTCTTGAGCCGCAGTTCTTCCAGCTGCTGCTGACCGCGGCTTTCCAGCTCCTGCTGAGAGCGTCTGAGGGCCGCATCGTTGATGTCGCGTTCCTGGCGGATTTCGGCCAGTTCGGATTCCCGCCGGGCACCCCACTCCTGGCGTTCCCGCTGGAATTCGGCCCGCTCTGTCTCGAGGCCCAGTGCGGTTTTCTGCCGCAACCGGTCGCGTTCCGTTTCCAGCAGTTCCTCAACCCGCTGCATGGCGGCCTGATGTTCGGCCCGGTGGGCAGCCACTTCTTCGTCGAGGCTGGTGCGGGCGGCTTCCAGCTGCTCGCGTGCTTCCTGCAGCTGGAGCTGATGCTCCTTTGCCTGTTCTTCCCGCTGTTCTTCCAGTTTGCTGCGAACTTCTTCTTCCTGTGCAGCCAGCCGGGCCAGGCCTTCTTCATGCTCCTGCTGTAGCCGGGCAGCCTCTTCGCGGGCCGCGCTCCGTTCGGCTTCGATAGCCTGGTACTCGTGCTGCAGCTTCTGACGCTCGGCTTCCAGTTCCTGGTCGACCTGCTCGCTCAGCCGGGAACGCTCGGCGACCAGCGCGTCCCGCGCGGCCACCATCACCCGTTCCTGCTCCTCCAGATCGGCCATCAGCCGTTCGCATTCCTCCAGCCGGTTGTTGACTTCCGCTTCGCGGCCCTCCAGGCGGGTGGCCCGCTCCTGCATGCTTTCTTCAAACTGACTGACTGTCAGCTTCAGGTTCTGCCGCTCAGTATTCAGGGTGCTCAGCTGCTGCGCCAGGTTCTGCTCCCGCCGGTCAATTTCCGACAGCCGGGACCGCAGATGGTCGGCAATCTGACTGGCCTGCCGGAGCAGTTCGTCATCGGCCAGCGACGCACGGACCGACTCCGTCACCGTCTCCACGGGTTCGTCGCGATTGCCACCGCCTGCAGAGTCGCTGACCACGGGACGGGAAGCCGTTTGCGGTGCGGTATGCCCTGCAGCTGGTTCGATCGCGGCTGGTTCGGTCACCGCGTGCACAATCACAGGCTGGTCGACTGCCGGGGCTGCTGCGGCGGGCTTCGGTGCCGGCGGGGGCGATGCCGCGGAAGAATCGCCAGCCGACAACTGCACCGCTGGCAGTTCCTCCGCGGGAGACGTCGCCGGGCCGGAAATCATGGAGGCCATCCCACCGGGGGCGGACTGGCCTGAGGCCGCGACGACCTGCGCGGGAGCAGCCGGGCTGCTGTACTGACTAAAAATACTGTTGGCCGGTGCCGGGAACTGCTGCGGCACGCCAGTGCCGGCGCCACTTGCCGAGCCCGTGCCCGTGGAAGACAGTTCGATCTTCAGCGGCACGGGGGCCTGCGTGACTGGTTCCTGCGATGCCAGGGCTGCCTCAACCAGCTTGTGTCGGGCGGCCGCAAGATCATCGTTCGGCAGAATCGAACCCGCCCCGGCGGAGACGGAAGGCACAGTATCGTCCGTAAGATCCTCTGGAGGGATCTGGCTCATCGGGGAATCCTTTCCCGCGCAGTCTTTAGAGGCTGATTGGAAATCCACCGGCAACCGCCGCATCAACAGGGCTGCAATCCACAGAAGATTTCCTGCTGTGAACCGGATTTCCGCACAGATACTGGGCACCGCTGCATCCTGAGCGGCAGAATCGGGGCGAAGTTTAGCACCCACGTCGGATTGCGGCCAGACGGTTTCTTAATCGCCGAAACCTCGCAAACCGGCCATTTTCCGGGCCAGAGGCCGGCGCACCGACGTGATCCCGGTCGGACCCGGTCCTGCCCGTTTCCCCGGATGCCAGCGACCCCGTCGCCCGGCCGATACGTATCGGAAAGTCACAGCCTGCAGCGGAGCAATCTCTGGTCGATGGCGGTTTCTCAGCTCAGGGCAGCGGCAAAGCGGGCCAGCTGGCGAATTTTCGTCGGGAACAGCGGCAGGGCAACTTCCGGATCTTCAATTTCCGGGTGCCAGGCTTTCTCCCATTCCAGCGAATACCAGCCATCGTACCCCGCCCGCTGCAGCAGCTGCATGCAGTCGAGTGCGGGGAATTCGCCCCCGCCAAACAGCACATAATCGGCCGGTTTGTGGCCACTCATCAGGCTGCGGGCCTGCTCCTCGGCCTGCCGGGAGTCCTCTTTCAGTTCCTGCTGCGGGCGGGCGACGGAATCCTTCCAGTGAGTGTGCCGCACATAAGGCTGCAGCCGGGCGAATGTTTCCGCCGGGTCTTCTCCATAGAACCGCCACGGATGATGCGTATCCCACAGTACGCCCACCGCCGGGCTGGTGACCTGCTGAAACAGCCGGTCCATCCAGGCGGAAGCGGCAAAATCGCCATGCGTCTCGATGACCACCGTCCGGCCCAGTTCCGCAGCGGTTTCACCCAGCTGGTTCAACCCGTCGCTGACCTGATCCAGAATGGTCTGCCGGGCGGCTTCATCGGCCTGGTCGGGAAACACATCGCCGAACACGCGCACCATGGGGGCGCCGAGTTCCGCCGCCAGTCGCAGGTAGGCCCGTCCCGTTTCCAGTTGCCGTTTTCGCTCTGCCGCGTCGGGGTAATCGAACCGCACCGAGGAGGCCAGCACCGCTACCTCAAACCCGGCATTCGCCAGATCGGTCCGCCGCCGGGGCAGTTCCGACGGCTGGAACTCGGGCCGGGCCAGCAGGTCGGTTTCGCCAGCCAGCAGGCGAATTTCCACCCCATCGAACCCGGCGGCCGGACCGCTGTCGAGGATCTTCTGCCAGGTCCAGTCGGGGCAGCCCAGCGTCGAAAAACACACGCGAATCATCTGAATCGAACTCCTGAAGCCGCAGGCCAGCTGATTCTGAAAAAACGCTCCGCCGATCCGCGCTGGCTGTTTCGGGCCGGGCGTGGCACACTGCAAACCATCAGGGCGGTCATTTCCAGACACGGACCTTTCGATTCAGGGATTAACAGCCGTGCCGTCTCACCCATCATATCGCGTTCCTCACCTGCTGCCGAATGTGCCCGCCGTCCCGCAGGAACTGGTGGCGGAACTGCTCGACGACTGGCAGCAGCTGGCCCGGCAGGAACCACCCGCTTCGCTGACGGACTACGTCTCGGCGAAATACGGCCTGGATGTCTCCACCGAGTATGCGGGCATCCCGCTGTCCTGCCCCTGGGGCAAAGCCTCCGGCCAGTTGTCGATGAACACCGCCCAGGTTCAGGACGACATTGAAGCCGGGCTGGGCTTTATCGTGCTGAAGACTGTCATCGCGGAAGACGAACAGCAGCAGCAGTCGATGGCTGCCTGGGCCGTGCAGGAAGCACGGATGCTGGTTGAGCCCATCGAAGGGGAATCGGGAGAGACCGGCTGGAATGTCAGCTGGAAAGGCCGCGGCTGGTGGCAGTCCTTCGAGGACTACCTCGAACTGGTGCGGCAGGCACGGCAGCTGTCCGTCGCAGCGGGGCAGGGAGATTCGCCCGGCACGCTGATTGTGCCCTCCTGCAAATACCACCTGCCCACACCTGAGGAAACCGGCTGGAAAGTGGAGGAGTACCATTACACCACCAGCCGCCTGCTCGAGGCCTGGTACAGCGTGAGCAGTGAAGCCGGCGAGGCCATGCCGCTGGAAAAAGACTTCAGCCCCACGCTGGCCGGCAGCGACCATTCGCTGGTGCAGCAGCAGATTCTCCACTGGCTCAGCGAAGTACCCCGGCTCATTCGCGAGGGGGCCAGCCACGGTCCGCCGTCCTCCCGGCCCGCTGGCTGCTCGATTCGGATCGGCCTGAAGCTGTTCAATGCCCTGTTCGATGAGGAGTTTCAGCTGCAGATGCTGCGGGCCGTGCATCAGCCGGGCCCCGGCCGACCGGATTTCCTGATCTATGGCAACCGGCTGTTCGACCTGAACCGCGATTTCGAGGGCCGCCGCGGGATCGCCTATGGCGGGCCGGATCTCAGCGACAGGAATCTCCGCGTCCTGGAGGCCTTCCAGCAGGAGTGGGCCGACCTGCCCGGCGGCCCGCTGCCCTGCTCTGCCACGGGCAACATTACCTCCGGGAAGATGGCCCTGGAATACGCGCTGCGGGGCTGCTCCACCTTCCAGCTGCACACCTTCTTTCAGCTGCCGGGGAATCAGTACCGCCGGCAGACAGGCAGCCGTACTCAGCGGGCCCTGCATGAACTGTACCTGCACCCGAAGCATGGCCTGGTCGTGTGGATGCACCACCTGGCAGCCACGCTGGGCCTCAACGATTCACCGATCCGCCTGCGGGATCTCGTAGGCCGGGGACTGGAACTGCAGCGCTAAAGAGGAGCTATCCAGCGAGTGCAGTCTCAACCCGCCAGCCGCAGGCACAGATTTTTGACCCACCTTCGACA
>JAGQPV010000229.1 GCA_020426545.1 Planctomycetaceae bacterium | reverse complement strand
CTTCTGACCGAAAAGTGCCCGCCACCTTTCAGGACATCCTCGGCCCCGTACCAGAGAAACGAGCTGGAACAAGCCGGGGCTGTGGGAACCGGAACCTGTACCCGCGTCTGGAGAGGAAGGCGGGCCGGTGGTACGATATGGCTCTGCCGAAATATCCTTCCACTCTGACCTGACCTGCCACCGGAACCACAGGAGACAGACCGTGAGATATCCCACCGGACCAGCCGCCGCGATGACACTGCTGGTTGTTCTGGCCGGCCTGCTGCCGGATGCGGCGTCGGGCCAGCTGCGCGATGGTCAGTTTCCGGCGGAATCCAACCTGAAAGCCGGAGTGGCCAAAGTCGAGATCACACCGGAGAACGTGAAGGGCACCTTTGCCTCCGGGCACCGCCGGGAACTGCAGGGGGTGCGCGATCCTCTGCGTGCGGGTGTGCTGCTGCTGGATGACGGTGCCACCCGGGTGGCGATTGTCACGCTCGATACGCTGTTCCCGTGGAATGACCTGGTGCCGCTGGCCCGGCAGCAGATTTCCGTCGCGGCCGATGTTCCCCCGAAGAACATCATGGTGACGGCCTCGCACAATCACTCGGGGCCGGCATTCTCGCCGGATTCCGACTGGGGAAAGCAGCTGGTCAGACAACTGGGGACCGCGGCCTCCACGGCTGCCGCTGACATGCGGACCGTGACGATTGGTTATGGCGAGGGAGAAATCAGCTTCAATATCAACCGGAGGAAGGTCATCAACGGCCGGGCCGTGGTGCGGCTGAATGAAGATGGGCCTGTCGACCGGCGGGTGAAGGTCCTGCGTTTTGACGACGGGAAATCGCTGACACCGCTGGCCGTGGTGATGCACGCCGTCTGCCATCCCTGCTTCTTTACCTGGGGCGATAACGGGACGCGGCCGTACCCCAACGGCTACCCGCTGATGAGTGCCGATTTTCCCGGTGAAGCCCAGACCTTCGTGGAGATGTGTTACCAGAACCAGACCAGTGCTCTGTTTCTGCAGGGTTGTGCGGGCGACATTCGACCGAATCTGCCGGGGTTCCCCTACCGCTGCGCCGATGAGGCCGACATCCAGTGGGCTGGCCGGGATCTGGGCGGGGCAGTGGTCAAGGCGCTGGCACAGGGTGTCACCCGCGAACAGCTGGGCCAGCGGGCCGGCTACTATCCCATTCGTGTGGCGAATGCGGAGATCGAACTGCCCGGCAAACAGAAGAAACTGACGGCCGAACTGCAGGCGATCAAAGTGGGGCCGTATCTGTTTCTGACCATTCCCGGAGAACCGATGGTGGAATATGGCTTCCGCCTCGAGAAAGCCATTGCCGACCGGGCGATCCCCATCATCGTGGGATACGCCAACGGGAACCTGGGCTACATTGCCACCGCCGAGGCCCACACGGTGGGCGGGTACGAACCGACGATGTCTCCCCTGCTGCCCGAAGCCGAGACCATTCTGCTCGATGAACTCGGCATTCTGGCCGACAAGGTAGTGGGCGATGTCTTCGCCACGTTCTCCAAGCATCCCGGAGATGTCAAAAAACGGAAGAAGCAGGAAGACGAGCGGAAAGCGGCCACGGCCACCAGTGGGCAGGACTGAGGCCGATGCGGAGGAGCGTTTCGGGGCAATTCTCAGCCCGGTCAAAGACGTCCCGGGAGATTTTCAGGGAATTCCCCGGCAGCCACGGCGGATTCGCTGCGTATTATTACTGTCAGAAGAATTGCGGGCGGGCTTCCTGGCCGTTCGCCTGCGGGTAAGCGGTTCTGCTTCCGTTCGCTCGTTTCCCGTTCACCTGGAACTCTTACCCGCAGGTGATGTTTTGAACCAGCTCTGCCGTTCGTTCCGCCGGCTGTGTCTTCTGTTCGCGGCTGGCGTCTGGATTTCAAGTGCGCCGTTGTCCGCACAGCTGGAGACGCAGCGGCCGGTTGAGCAGAATGGCAGCCAGCAGGGCGCAGACCAGCAGTCATCTGCCGCAGCGAATGACCCGCTGATTGAGCGGGACAGCCTGCGCGGGCCGTTACGCCCGGTGGCCGGGGGAGTGTGGCAGCCACGGGTGCTGCCGCCGAATGACCTCAGCGACCCTCCGGAACAGTACCGCAACAGCCGCGGGGGGGCATGCCTCGGGATGTCGGCGGTGGTTTACGGGTTGTGGTGTTCGCGGATCGTGGATCAGGAGCTGTCGCTGGAACAGACTGCCGATCTGCTGCTGCACAATATGCTGCCCGGCCGCGACCAGCGATATACGAATTACAGTCTGCCGGCGCGGGTGCGAATCAACGGGCAGGCCCGCAGGCTGAGCGACACGGCGACGCTGGTTCGTCTGGCGGAGTTCATTCAGCAGAAAACCATGCCGGGCGGGGCATTGAAGCGTTCTCCGCAGAAGGTGCGGCAGCTGTTTCAGTTTCTGTCGCAGCACCGGGGCCGGCTGACGACGGAAGCCGCCCTGCGGCGTTATCTGGAAGCCTCTGGCGGTCGGGCACTGGCCGGCCTGCTGAACTTCACGGACAATGCGACCCGTTACGAAGGGCACGCCGCCATTCTGATGCTCGATAAACGGGGGCGGCTGCTGGTCTGGGATCCCAATGCCGATATGAGCCGCGGACCGGCCGGCAGCGGGCAGCTGGCCGAAGTGACCGTGCAGAACACTCCGGCGGGACGCATCAGCTCGTTGAGCTATGCGATTATACTGCCCGACGGGTCTCCGCAGCGACGGCAGTTCTCGCATGTGTTCGAGATCGCGCCGCTGGTCGAGTCGGCGACGCTGCCCGAGTGATGGCGTCGCGGCACGAATTGAAGCGGCCGCCAATTGAAACCAACCGAAGTGAACCGGTTCTGAGATATCAGGCGGGGACATGCATTCCGCCTGGCTTTCGGGCGGACGGGCAGAGGCAAATGCCAGAGGCGGAAGAACGGTGGTGCAGACACGCCAACCGTCCGTCAGGTGGGCCGGTCCAGTTCTTCCGGATGTTCCTTGCTCTCCATGGTATCCGCCCGGAGTTCTTCCAGGCTTTCCTTCAGTTCACTGACGGCCCCCACGCTGATTCCCAGAATCAGCCCGAGGAAGCCCACGGCTGCTGCCACCAATACAATGGTCCATAGAGTCATCCACATCTGCATGACTGGTCTTTCATCAACCGGGGTGCCTGCTGCTGTCTGCTCTGGTAGCCAGCGGTGCCTGTTGTTCTCGCAGGATCTCAATTCTCAACTGACCGGGGTGCCGGGTTAACCCGCGGAAGCCGGGCCGCGACCTGAGCCCGGACCGGCGACATTCGCTGTGGTTGCGGGACGTGGGGGATCGGGCAGCAGAAGTGAGCCCGCCAGATAACCCGCCAGCGAGACGACGAAACTGGCCAGCATCAGGTGTTCGCTGCGGACTTCGCCCCAGCTGGTCAGGGAGGGCTGGCTGTTGATCCAGGCCACGCACGGGCCCAGTGCCAGCAGTCCCGTCAGGCCCCCCAGCAGCGCGATGTAGGCTCCCGCTGAGCTGCCCCGCCGCCAGTACAGGCCACCCACCACCACCGGCAGCACTCCGGCCAGATACACCGTGCCGGTAATCGCCATGTAATTCCACAGTTCGGTGGAGACCTCATACCACAGTCCCCACACCAGCAGGGCGATCCCGATCAGGACGATGCCGATGCGGGTCGTCAGAATGCGCTGCTTCTGGCTGAGAGGCCCAAACAGGGGGGCGACAATGTCCTGCGTGATCACGCCACTCCAGCACAGCAGGTAACTGTCGTGCGTCGACATGAACGCTGCCACCATACCAGCCACCACCAGCCCCAGCAGGCCGGCCGGGATGATACGAGCCAGATACAGTGGCATGGCGGAAACCGTGGAGACCGCGGGATCGTCGCGGATGGCGACTTCCAGCTGGGCCATCAGTTCGGGATTGGAGAGGAAGAAGGAGTAGGCGGCAATTCCCCACAGAACCGGCAGCGAACGGCGGGCCAGGAATGGAATTGTGCTCCACAGGTACAGTTTGCGGGCGATTTCCGAAGTGCGGACGGCGAGGGTTCGCGAGACACCCGCCGGCCACAGCATCAGTGCGGTGAACAGAATCACGGCCTGGGCCAGCAGCATCAGCGGGCCGATGCCGCCTCGGGGGTTCGTTGGATCGGACGGATTAACCGTGCTGGTGGGGTCATAATATCCGTTGTGTTCGGTCACAACTTTCTGGAAGCCTTCGAGGCCCACATCGCTGACGACAAACCCGGTGACCAGCAGCATCGCCAGGCCCAGAATCACAAACTGGACCAGGTCAGTAATCACGACCGAGACCATGCCGCCCAGCACCGTGTAGAACAGCACCAGCAGCAGTAATCCCGTCATCACCAGCTTGAGGTATTCGCCTTCCAGTCCGCAGATGGCCGTCAGAAACTGGCTACCGGCCTTCAGGAACAGGCCCATGTTAAGCACGCCGGAGACAACCATCATCACCGCACCCAGTACCCGCACGCCCCGCGAGTAGCGGATTTCGTAATACTCGGGGATGGTCAGCACGGCGGTTTCCCGCAGCCGGTACACCACCAGGCCCGTCAGCCCGATGATCAGCAGAGCCAGAAATTCGTACACGGGCAGGTACAGCGAGGCGTACTGCTGGGTGAAGCCCATCTCCGAGCTGTACATCACCGTGACGAGGCCCAGTTCGGTTCCAGTCATGGTGGCCAGGGCCAGCCGCAGCCGCAGGGTTCGCCCGGCGACCAGGTAGTCGGACAGATTGCCCACATACCGGTTGGCCCAGATGCCGATGAAAATGGAGCCCAGCAGGTAGGCCACCACAATCACCGTATCGATTGTGGAGAAATTCGTCACAAACAGGGACATGCTGCCAATCCGGATAGAGGGACTGCTGCGGGTCAGTTGTGAATCCCGGGGGTAGATTCCGTTGCGGTCCGGGGCCTGTCAGCGGTCGACAGGAACAGGCGGCGGGGAGGTCGCTCCCACTGATGTGGAAAACTGCCGCAACAGAGTCTGCGTACTGCCCTGCCATTCCGCAAGCCAGCCGAGTGAACGGGACAGCAGGCCGGCGAAAGGGCGGCTGCTTACCGGGGCCATTGTTGAGGATACGCCCGCACAGTTCTGCCAGGGTTTCGACCCGCAGTGGAGTTCGCATTCTGTACCACCGATCCCTCCTGTGGTGCCAGTTCAACGGGATGTGAACACGCTTGCCGTGTTGTGTGCAGAGGAAACGTTTCCGGAAGGGCAGATTTGGTTCCAGTTCAGCGGGCACCGGCGGAATCGGCAGCTCGAACGGTGTCCCTGTCTGTCGCACCATGTCCCGCTGGCCGCTGAAGTTGCAACCCGCAGGGCAAATCTCTACTATTGTGCCTCAACCTGCGGTCGGGCACGGAATGGCCCGCGCTGCGGCGTCTACCGGTGCGGGGCAATGCTCCCGCCGGTCCAGCGAAGCCCTCACCGGGATTCGTGGTTGTTTGGCTGAGTCCGCACTGTATTCAGGCCCGGAAATCGGGTGCTGACGGTGTTCCCCGTATCTGCTCGAATGAATGTGGAGTGTCGCGGTGACAATCGATCGGAGTCTCAAACTGTCGAGCCGGCTGGCCCGTTCAAGGAATGTCCTCAAGCGGCATGAGCGGATCGAGCAGCTGAAATTCAATGAAAAATGGGAAGACGGCACCAGCCCGCTGGGTCTGCCCAAAGTTCGTGTGATCAAGCAGGTGCTGGGCAAAAAGAAGAAGAAGAAACGCGGAGAAGAGGACGATAAGAAGTAACAGGCCAGCCTCTCTCCCGCTGCATGTGCACTCCCCGGGTTCGCTGGCTTCACTGGCACAGCAGAACCTCGTGGCGGGTCACCGCCTGGACCGAAATGGTTCGGGCCTGTGGCTGTATTCGCGAATACAGCCCCTAACTGCGGCAGGGTGGGATGGAAATATCTGGAAGAATCCGCGCACTGGTCGGGTCGGTGCCCCGTTCCGTCGCGCGTCGACTGGCCGATCGCTATCTTGGTGAAGCGGGCAATTGCCGCTCCATGCAGCTGGCGACCCTCGATCGACTGCTTGCGCTCAATGCACAGAGCCGCTTCAGTCGGTCATCCGGGCTGGCCCGCGCCACGAACGTCCGCGAATTTCGCGATGCCGTTCCCGTGGCGGATTTTGAGTTCTATCGACCGCATATCGAAGAACTCAAACAGGGGCAGTTCGACGCCCTGCTTGGACCCGAGAACCCGCTGCTGATGTTTTCGCTCAGCAGCGGCACCACCGCGGGAGCCAAGTACATCCCCATTACGCAGCAGTTCTTTGAGGACTACCGCCGGGGATGGCAGATCTGGGGCATTCGTTCGCTGGATGCTCACCCGGGAATCAATTCCCGGCGAATCCTGCAGATGACCAGCCGGCACGACCGCTATGTCACACCGGCGGGCATTCCCTGTGGGAATATCAGCGGGCTGGTGGTGGCGATGCAGCACCCGCTGGTGCGGTCGATGTATGTGGTGCCTGGCGATGTGGCGCAGATCGAAGATCCGGATATCCGGAATTATGTCACTTTGCGGCTCGCCATGGCCGATCCGTCGGTCGGCATGATCACGACGGCCAATCCCAGCACACTGGTGCAGCTGGCCCGGCAGGGAGACAGCCTTGCTCCGTCGCTGATTCGGGATATTGCCGATGGCACGCTGGCGGTGGCCGACCGCATTGAGCCGGGTCTGCGAAAACTGCTGCTGAAGCGAATCACCCGTCGTCCTGCCCGTGCCCGTCAGCTGGAGCAGCTGCGCGAGCAGAAGGGGCATTTGTGGCCGCAGGATTACTGGCCCGGCTGCCAGCTGATTGCCGTCTGGACGGGTGGCAGTGCCGCGGCCTACCTGCCCGCACTGCGAAAATACTACGGGGAACCGGCCATTCGTGATCATGGTCTGTCGGCCAGCGAAGGCCGCATGACGATCCCGCTGAGCGATGGCAGCCCGGCCGGTCTGCTGGATGTGGGCAGCCACTTCTTCGAGTTCATTCCCGAAGAGGAATACGATTTTGCTCACCCGGCCGTACTGATGGCGGACGAACTGGAAGTCGGCCGGAATTACTACATTCTGCTGACGACAGCCTCCGGTCTGTACCGTTACGATATCTGCGATGTGGTGCGCTGTACCGGCCACTGCGGCACAACCCCCGAACTGGAGTTCCTCAACAAAGGGGCGCATATCTCCAACCTGACGGGGGAGAAAATCAGCGAGTCGCAGGTGGTTCAGGCGGTCAGCCAGGCGGTTGAATCTCTGAAGATCGAGATCGATCAGTTCACTCTGTGCCCGTTCTGGGGCGATCCGCCGGGTTATGAACTGATTGTCGAATCGCCCGTGGCAGGCGTGCCGGCGGTGGCTCAGCGGATGGCCGCGGAAGTCGATCATTGCCTGCAGGCAATCAACTGCGAATACCGCGATAAACGGAAGACCGGCCGTCTGAATGAAATTCGCTGCCGGAAGGTGCCGGATGGCACATGGCAGAAATTCGCCCGACGGAAGCAGCAGGAACTGGGTGGCTCGCAGGAGCAGTACAAGCACCCCTGCCTGGTTCCTGACCTGAGCTTCGGTCCCGAGCTGCTCAAGCGGTGTGCCGGTCTGTCGCCGCTGCAGACAGAGCCTCAGACACCGCTGGAGAACGGGGTTCCGCTGCCGCGTAACAGTAACGTGGCCTGAGGGCAGGGCCGGAGAGAACTTCGGCCTTTCGTGAAACATGACCCGCGACCGATCCTGCGGGAAATCGGTCGCGGGTTTTTTCGTCGGATGCTCTCAATTGCTGTTCCCGCAGAGACAGCGGGGTGTCGGCATCCGGCAGTCCGGCCCCTCGGGCTGGAATGGCGGGGGCCTACTTCTGCAGATCGGCCTCGGTCAGATTGAGTTCTTCCGGACGGAGGAACCGCTTCCAGTTCTCGTAGATCATGTTGTGAATCACTTCATCGGGAACGCGAGGCAGGCTGGTCCCTTCCACGACCTGATTCACCTTCCACTGGCCGGCAATGACCTGTGCCGCATTGGCCGAGGGGAAATCGGAGCCGAAGATCAGCTTGTGCTCCACGCCGTATTCCATGGCCGAGATGAAGGCCTGGTAGTGCCGCAGCGGGCGATAGTGCAGCGCGGAAATATTCGCATACATATTGGGATGCTTGCGGATGGTGACGACACATTCGTCTTCCCACGGGTGCCCCATGTGAGCAATCACAATCCGCAGATCCGGGCAGGCAATCGCGATGTCTTCCAGCTGAATCGGGTTGGCGTACTTCAGCGGGCCAGGCCGGACGAAGGACGTTCCCTGGTGGATATTGACTGGAATGCCCAGTTCTTCGGCCTTGCGGAACAGGGGCAGATGCTTCGGGTCCTGCGGGTCCCAGTTCTGGTAAATGGGTGAGCATTTCAGCCCCCGCAGGCCCAGTTCGGTGACGTAGTATTCCAG
>JAGQPV010000022.1 GCA_020426545.1 Planctomycetaceae bacterium | reverse complement strand
TACAGCGGCATGCATCGGACTGCTCAAACGGGCCGAAGGAGGACGTCTGGCTCAACTCGATCGGGCCGTGTCTCGCGCTTGCCGCAGCAGCCGCGGAAAGCTGTGGGGCATCGGCCTCCTGTGCGTGCTGCTGGCCGGTCTGATCCCAATGCCGGAAATCATTCATTGCCGATGCGAGATCCAGCCTGTGTCCCGACGGTTCGTAGCCGCACCGTTTGAGGCATCACTCGAACAGTCTCTGGTGCGGGCTGGAGATGTCGTCTCCGCAGGCGACGTACTGGCCCGGCTGGATGGTCGGGAATTGAGAATGAAACTGGCCGGCGTGCAGGCGGAAATTCAGCAGGCGGCGAAGAAGCAGGATGCCCAATTGGCCGAACGACAGCTTGCCGAGGCACGACTGACAGGGCTGGAACTCAATGAGGCAGAACTCGAACGGGAGTTGTATCAGCACCGGCTCAGTCAGCTCGATATTCGCAGCCCGGTGGACGGTGTTGTAATCAGTGGCGATCTGGAGCGCGCCGAGGGGGTTCGGCTCTCGCTGGGGCAGACGCTGTTCGAAATCGCCCCGGTGGACCGGATGATTGCTGAACTCGAAATTACCCAGCCCGACATCTCGAACGTGAAACAGGGGATGCCAGTCGAAATTGATCTGGAAGCGGACGATGGCCGCCGGCGTAAAGGAACTGTGACCCGTATTCAACCTCAGTCAGTGCGGAAGGACCAGCAGTACGTTTTTCCTGCAGAAATCGAACTGGAAAACACCAGCCGCACGCTGCGGCCGGGCATGAGGGGCAGAGGACGGCTGACGGGCGAATGGAAACCGCTGGGGTGGATTCTCTTCCGGCGACCCTGGCATCAGTTCCTTTTCATGATCGGCTGGTGATCCGTCATGTCTGTCGATGCGGAAGTGGAAGATGAGTTCGGAGCGGAGGGAGACGTCTGCCTTCAGCTGCAGGCGGACCTGATCTTCACTCCCCAGTCGCAGGGCGAGCGTGGCTGGAGCTATCGGATAGACGACCTGACGCGATCGCGATTCTTCCGCATCGGAGTGGAAGAGTACTCACTGATTTCACTGTTCGATGGCAGCTCGACTCTGCGCGAGGCGTGGAGAACTCTGCAACAGGCCGGGGTGGGGAATAACCTCACGCAGCGCGAGAGCATTGCGATTGCCCATTGGCTGCTTGGTTCCGGTCTGGCATTAGCTGTACAGGGCCGGCGTGTGCTTTCGGTAGCAACGGTGCAGAACGAGGCAGGCTCAGGCGAGCGGGCGGCCTGGCATCCGCTCTTTTTCAGAGTTCCGCTCATTCAGCCAGATAGTCTCGTTCGGGCAGTGCTGCCGTGGACTGGCTGGATCCACTCCCGGCTGATGCTGCTGACATGGTGTCTGACCGTGCTCATCGCCTCGCTTCAGGTCGCCGGCCAGTGGCCACGGTTTTCTGCTTCATCGGTCGGGATCCTGGCTGCAGACAACTGGCTCTGGCTGCTGGGTACTGTATTAATTCTCAAGTTAGTGCACGAGTTCTCGCACGCCGTGGCCTGCCGACGGTACGGCGGTCGGGTGGGTGCAGCGGGTGTGATGATGGTGTTCTTCGCACCCCTTGCCTGGATTGACGTGACATCTTCGTGGCGTTTCCCCTCGCGCTGGCAGCGAATTCATGTCGCGCTGGCCGGGATCTATCTGGAAAGCGGAATTGCCGCCATTGCGGCCCTGTGGTGGTGTCGAACGGAGCCGGGGGTTCTGAGTTCCCATCTGTATAATATTGTCCTGGTTGGTGGCGTCAGTTCGCTTATATTTAACGCCAATCCTCTGATGCGAGCAGATGGCTATTATGTACTATCCGACCTTGCCGACATTCCAAACCTCATGTCCAGTTCCATGCAGCAGCTGCTGGGGACAGTTCGGCGTCTTCTGCTGGGAACGCCGCCGCCGCTCCTGATGTATACCGGTTGGCGGAGAATGCTGATTCGGGCCTACGGGCCGGCCAGCTGCTGCTGGCGTCTGTTCGTCTATACATGCCTGATTCTCAGTGCGAGCGTTCTGCTGCACGGCGCGGGAGCCGTACTGGCTGCGGTGGGCATTGCCGTCCTTCTGGTTCGACCATTGAAGCGTGTTACGGCAGATCTGGCCGGAGGCTTGCGCACAGGTCGAGTTCAGATTCGCAGGCTGCTGCTGGTCGGTGCGACCGGTGTGTTCTGCGTCCTGATCCCTGCATTTGGTGTCGGATGGCAGCAACGCTGTTCGGCACCAGGAGTCGTTCAGTTTGCCCCGCACTCTGTCGTTCGCGCCAGAGCGGCCGGCTTTCTGACTGAAGTGCGGGTGGAGCTCAACCAGCAGGTGCAGCAGGGAGACATCCTTGCCGTTCTGGACAGTGAAGAACTTGAGACCGAGGTCAGGCGGCTGAGGTTCGACGTGGAAGCTTCACAGCTGAAGTGCCGATTGCTGCAGCGTCAGAATAGAATTGCAGAATATCGCATCGAACTGGATCATCTGACTGGCCTGCAGAAACAGCTCCAGGAGAAGGAGGATCAGGTTAGTTCGCTGGTAATTCTGGCTCCTCTGGCTGGCACGGTCACGGGGCGGAACCTGCGAACGTTGGTGGGAGCGTATTTTGAGGAGGGCGACGAATTGCTCTCCATCAGCGGCAAGACAGGCAGGGAGATGCGGGTCTCCGTTTCTCAGATGGATGCCGAGAGTTTTGCTGATGTCAAAGGACGGACGGTCAGCGTACGAATTCCCGGTCGACTGGCACGGAACGGCAGACTGACCCAGATGACTCCCCGCGGAACAAAGCAGCTCGACCTGCTGCATCTCTCAGCTGGCTTCGGTGGGCCAGTTCCCGTACGAGCTACCGATTCTGCCGCATCCTCGGGCCTGCAGACACACGAGCTGCTTACACCACGGTTCAGTGCGACGGTTGAAATCGCCGGACCAGCGACAGAACTTCGGGCGGGAGAGACAGGTGCTGTCTCCTGGCTCGGCAGCAGCAAGTCGGCAGGAGAGCGGCTGATCAGTGGAATCCGACGATGGATCTCGGTTCGAACCGGACGGAACGACCACAGCGGCGGATAGACCAGCAACAGCAGAAAATGCCGGACATCGAGATGAATGGAAGGGGGCAGAGCGTCTCCAGCCGATTCGGTTGTACCGTTTGTACCGGCTAAGCCGATAACTCCATGTGACCGTACAGCGACCATACGCTGAAGGACGGATGCTGATGGAAATTGACAGTCAGAGACCGGGAGGATCTGCTGGACGCGACCGATCTCAGACCGGACTGCGTACTCAGCTCTTGTGTGCTCTCATACTGACCTGCTCTGCTGGTCTGCGCCGCGTTTCACCCTGTTCACGGAATTCCGGTTCAGGAACTGGATGTTGCTGCCTGTGCAAGCCATGCCCCTCGTTCCGGTCGGGGCACCATTGACCTGTCTCTCCTCAGGCAGCCGCGGCCCGACACCCATCGCGTCGATTCCGGCGACGTACTTGGTGTTTATGTCGAAGGGGTGCTCGGTCGCGACACCGATGTTCCCCCGATCAGTGCTCCGACTGCGGAACAGTCTCGTCCAGCTGTGGGTTATCCAATTCACGTTCGCGATGATGGGACAATCCACCTGCCACTGATCCCACCGGTTCATGTTCGTGGATCCACGCTGAATCAAGTCGAACAGGCTATTCGTTCCACCTATACTGGTGCCGGAGGGCTGCTTCGTCCCGGGGCCGATCGGATTCTGGTGAACCTGCAGCGTCCTCGAACCTGCCGCGTACTGGTCATTCGGCAGGAGGCCGGAAACCCGCTTGGAAACCGTGGAGCATCTCAGTCGGGCAATTTTGAAACCGACAAGCGAGGAACCGGCCGCTTCGTCAGTCTGGCAGCGTACGAGAATGATGTTCTGCATGCCCTGGCAGAGACCGACGGACTTCCCGGACTGTATGCGGAGAATGCGATCTACGTGATTCGCAGTCCCCGCGTACCGCCGCATCGTGCAGAGCTGGAAGCGGCACCGACTCCGCCCCCCAGCCCAGCCCTTCCTCCGATTCCCGCAGCCGCACATCAGGCCAGCCGGCGATCTGCCGGTGCAGCAGAATTACCACCCGATGCCATCTGGCCGCCAGCAAATTCTTCGGCAGGATATCGGGAACCCGCTCCTGACGGCAGCATCAGCCAGGTCTCCGGTGCCCTGAATGCATTCGGGCATTCGCCGCTGGCAGCCGGTCCGCACCCGGTTGCGCCGTTTCCCGGTCCGCATACTGGCACGGCACCCGAGGGAGTTCTTCCCGAGTACGTTCAGAATGGGCCTGGCTGCGAGACGTCTTCTCACGGCTGCCGGTGCTGAGGTCCTGCACGGAACCTGGAGACATCTCCGACCTGCCTTCTGGTGAAGGACTGCTGGATGATCTGCTCCCCGACCGCTGGCTGGTGTAGCATCCCGACTGCCGCTGGCTGCTGGTTGATCTCCGCCGCCGCGAGCACTGATCCGGCCGCCAGACGCAGGTGCAGTTCACCGGACGCTCACGGTGAAACAGCAGGCGCTGGTTGTGCAGGCTGTCCGCCCGGCGAATGAGCAGCTGGCCGCTGCGCTGCCGGAGCAGAGTCACATGTCGGCCGATGAGACACCGACGAAACAGGCCGCGGTGAAGTCGTGGCTGTGGACCTTCGTGACCGACCGGTTCACTGTGTTCGCGGTTCGGCCGAGCCGCAGGAACGAGGTGGCGGCCAACCTGCTGACCGAAGACTTCGGGGGCATGGAACCGACGAACAACGCTTCCGAGTGCTCGCTGCGGCATTCCGTCATATGTCGCAAGCTGAGCTTCGGGACGCAGAGCGCCGGCGGCAGCCGGTTCGTGGAGACGCTGCTGACGGTCATAGAAAGCTGCCGTCAGCAGGGCCGCGACGTGTTCGCCTGGGTCACCGCCGCCGTCCAGTCCCGCTTCGCCGGCCAGCCCTGCCCGTCACTCCTCCCCGGTGTGTGAACGGTTACGTCGTGGGCGGCCTGTCGGAATTGCTGCTGCGAATTGATGATCCGCTGAAACAGTGACTCCATGTTGCCACGGCCGCTCGCTTCGCAGCCGCCTCCGGATCGCGGGGGCCGTAAGTCGTTCAGGTCAGCTTCCAGCGCTACTCGATGAAGTCAAACGCACATAGCGGTGAAGAAAACGAAACCCAGGTTGCCTCTGCAGTGTCGCAACCAGCAGCGAAATGGTCTGGCCCTCTGCCCGCTGTATCACAGCACGTTCAGTTCAACCGGGACGATTTACACGGTTCGCCTGGACGGCGCCACACTTTTCCACCGCCGTTAACAGATGGCACCACGCGCCTCAGGTCCGACTATGCACAAGAAGAACCGATCATCGAGGAGCGAAAGAAGGCCGTCGCGAAAGCTCGAGACCCTGAACGCCGCCTAAAGCAGAGGCCACCGCATGTTATTCATCCGGTGCGGAAGGCCAGTCCGGTCCGAAATCTGACAGGAGAGCAGCGGGCGAAAGACCAACGGCAGTGGCTTTCGAGCGATCCCCACGCATTCAAGTCACCCGACAACCGTGCCCGCGATGCTGCCCGTCAGCCAGAATTCATTGCGGCGCATGGACCGGAATTCCGGCGACAGGGATCGCTGCCCGGTACAGCGATCTGAACTGGCTCGGGACGATGTATACGACATACGCCTGATGGGAAAAGGTCCCGGGGTCCTGATACCGGCCTGAAGTGATCAGGGAACCTGTCAATCCACTCGGCCATCGGGAAACCAGCGGTCGCTGTAATACAGCCGATGTGCAGACTGGTAGAAGCCGACGGTGGCCAGCAGAGACCGATCGTCCGGCTGTCCGGAAAACTGCAGGGCGAATGTTGCGGGATCAACTCGAAAACTGCTGGCCCGCTTCTGCACGCCGAGGACTATCAGCTCGCCATCAGAACGGAGCATGGCCAGGTCGTGGTTGTGCTGCATCAGGGCGTACCCTTCCTCTGGCTGCAGCTGCAGCAGATCCCGTCCGAGGAACACGGAACGATATGTTCCACCGAGCAGGCCCAGCACAGTCGGGGCGATATCCAGAGAACTTCCCAGCGTGTGGCATCTGCGTCCGGCGAAGTCGCCCTCCGGAGGAATCATCAGAACGGGAACGCGGTACGACTGGAGCGGGAAGAGCGGGGCTCCGTAAACTCTGGCTCCGTGATCGCCCATGACGACGAACAGCGTATGGCGGTAAAAAGCCATGGTCCGGGCCTTCCGGAAAAACTCGCCCAGGGCCCAGTCGGCATAGCGGACGGCGTTCTCGCGGGTGGGGCTGCTCTGCGGAATGCGACCCGCCGGAAACGTAAACGGCCGGTGATTGGAAACCGTCAGCACGACAGACAGGAAGGGCTGCCCCTGGTTGTGCAGCCGGTCGCACTCCACCAGCGTGCGGCGAAACAGGTCTTCGTCCGAGACTCCCCAGGCATTGGTGAATTCCGCCGCAGTGTAATCGCTCTGTTCCAGAAACAGGTCGAATCCATTGGCCGTCATGAATGACCGGACACCATCAAACAGGCCGCGCCCGCCAGTCATGAACAGTCTGCGATAACCGCGGTTTGCCAGCACGTTGGCCAGCGTATAGACCCTTTCTGAATGGTCCCGCTTGAGAATAGCTTCGGTTGGCAGGGGCGGCATGGAAGTCAGCACAGCCTCCAGAGCCCGCGCTGTGCGGTTGCCGGTCGCGTAGATGTTGTCGAACAGGAGTCCATCGCGGGCGAGTTCATCGAAACGGGGTGTCAGATTGCGGTTGTCTCCCAGGACGCCGACGAAGTCAGATCCCAGGCTTTCTTCGAGAATAATGACCACATTGTGCGGTCTGGCGGCCCGGGGATTAGCGACGGTGCGGTCGAACGGGTTTGACGAATCGGCAGCAGGCTGGTCGTCGGGACGCAGTACCAGCTTACGGACGGCATTACTGGTGAGATGTTCCCCGGCGGTGAGGTACAGGTGCTCGTAATCGAAGCGACAGCTCCAGGCGTAATAGACGAAGCTGTACAGCCCGTTGCCGGCACATTCATTGATGACCCGGTCCTGCGAAACTTCCGCACTGGCCATACTGGTGGTGGCCCCCAGGCCGGCTGTTGCCAGCAGGTAGACAGCGAGGCCTCCCAGTCGATTCCGGCGGGTCAGCGGTGTGGCCAGGGCCATATGGAACTGGTTGCGGAACAGGGCGAACAGGGCGCCGCCGATCAGGCTCACGCCTGTCAGCAGTTCGATGACCGGATAGGACTCCCAGACATTGCAGCAGATCTCTGTCGGATACACGAGGTATTCGAAAGCGATGTAATTCAGCCGCGAGTCAAATTCCTCGAAGAACAGCCACTCGCAGACCACCAGCAGTGGCAGGAACAGAAAGCCAGTCAGCCAGGTTGCCTCAAACATTCGGCGGACCACAGGCCGCGCTGCCATGCTGTCCGACAGAAGGCCGGTCGCCAGGGCCTGTGGCAGCCCGAAACACAGCCCGGCCAGCAGGTCAAATCGAAGACCGGTTATCAGCATTCGACAGTAGGTGGTAAGTGCAATATCCCCCGTGCTGATAAACCAGGTGAACAGGGCAATGCGAAGCAGCCCTGCTGTCAGCACGGCCGCCGCCGTGGCCACCAGTGCAATTTGAAACCCGCCAGTTGCTGCAGCAGCGCGAGCTGTCATGGCACACACGGTTCGGCACCTGGTGGAGAAGGTGCGTGGCAGCACATGCTGCCGTGGCATCGCAATTTCGGAAGGGCACTGTGAAGGCTGAAGTGAATGCGTTTCGGGCATCAGGAGCATCCCTGCGAATGATGGTGAGCTGATATTCAGAATTCGCGAGTCCTGCGAATTCAACAGGTGGCAGCCGTCTGTTGCGGATGAGAACAACCATGTACGGGGGAAGAGAAACCGAGTTTCGTATCAGGCTGCGGCTGCAGTGGCCGGGTTGCTACCAGGTCCAGCGGATGGCCAGGCCGCTGATGCTCGGATCCGGAAACGGGACGAAATCCCAGTTGCCGGAGCTGTCGCGTGAGGTCCGGTCGACAGCGGTGGCGGCGATCCAGGCCATCCACCAGCCAAGCAGTGCCTGAGATGAATAGTGGGCGTCGTCATTAACGCGGGAGAGAGGGGCCAGAGTTGATCCAGCGTAGAACAGCGTTTTGAGCAGTGGATTTTCCGCCGTGTGTGCGGCACAGAGAAATGGAATGGCCCCCATGAAGCTGTGACCACTGACTCCGTTGTTGTCCTGAAACGGGGCCCAGGCAGAACCAGCGTTGGTTTCTCCGGGACGGGAAGCTCCTGTAACCAGTTGCATGGCCAGCATGGGAGGGGCTCCCACCAGCACCGCCCTGAGCGATCGCTCTCCCCATTCGGAAGCGGGTTCGGCTCCAGGAAGGCCTTCCATCAGTCGTCCCCCGGCCCAGGCCACCGCAAACACCGGGAGCGTATAACGTCCATTCCCGAGTTCGCGGTTCGCGTGGAGCGTCTCGAACCAGTCGTCGCTGGTGGCACCGCGAACACTCGCCCTGAAATGCTTCTGAATTCCCTCATCGATTGACGTATTCGCCATGATGCCTCCTGCGAGAAAGCCGGCTCCCAGTTTCGTCAGCGAATCTGCAGAGTAGTAGTTCCTCTGGTCCGACAGAAGTTCGTTCAGCAGTGGCGGCTCTGGCATTGACCGGGTTGGTTCAGATACAGGTCCGGCCGGCCACGCCAGTGCATTGTGGGAATTCTGAATCGGGCCAGACGCAACCGAATGACTCAGCGGTAACAGGACTGCAGGCTGGTCATCGGTGGGTAAGATGAGGGCACCGGCTCCGGGAAATTGAGCGCGTACTTCAACTGCCTCAACAGCGGCTGGCAGACAACCTGCCTGGCGGGAATCAGCGGGGAGACGGCCGTGCGGTTCCGTGGCGGGTGTGTGCAGCGGCGCCGCAGCCCGGCCTGCTGCTGTCTGCAGGATGCTACGTTGACGAAGATCCGGACGGTGCGGAATTCCCCCTGCAGTGCACCCGATAAACGCGGGAAGCAGCACGAGCAGGTGGCAGCCTGCCAGCCAGCGAAAAGGCTGAACGACGGGCCGGAGATTGAGATAGGGAACAGAGGGCATCATGGGCGTCCCACTACCAGAAACCACATCGGCGACAGCCCCCATAAAACCGGTCTCCGTTCGATAACCTGCAGCCCGGCCGCCGTCAGTTCTGAATCGAATGTGGCGGTGGAGATTGGAACCCGGTCGTCTGGCGACGAACCGCGCAGGGTGTGTTTCAGTCGAAATTTCAGAGCATCCAGCGCGAAGGAATTGAAGTAGGAAATGATGAGAGGGCCGCGACAGATTTCCGACAGTTCCTTCAGCACGGCGACGCGGAGCGCCGGTTCGTTGAAATGGTGCAGCAGCCGGTGACAGACAACTCCGTCAAAGGTGTCCGCGGCGTAACCTGTATCCAGAGCTTCGCGAACAGTGAACTGCACCCTGCGGCCCAGCCGGTCTTGCCACAGGGCCTCTGCCCGCTCAAGCATTCGTGGTGAGGAATCGGCCGCTGTCACCTCAAAACCAGCCTCAATCAGATGCGGAATCAACCTGCCGGTACCGCACGGCAGATCGAGTACGTGCCCGCCCCGGGAGACATGCCGCAGGCACAGCTGCAGGCAGCGCATCTCCCGCCGCTCCCGGAAACTTCCTCCGAACACAGCAGGATATTTGTCGGAGACACCCGCGTTATCGAAACGGGCCACTGTTCTGGCGTACGACGGAGCAGACTCTGACGTCCGGAAAGAATGGTCCACGCTGTTTGGCAGGGAACCAGCCTCAGCTGTTGCGGACCGGTTCCCGTGGAATTGAAAACGGAATCGGAGCATCGGCTCAACCTTCCAGAAAAAGCATGCAGGCAGGCGGAGCCCACCAACTAAATGCATAGTAATTCAAGCCGTGAAAAGAAGCAGGACGGACGCGACAGGGGCAGATTGAAGTGGTCTCAGGCAGTCCCGGTCCACGACGTTGTGACCGTGTGCCGCAGCAGGAGAAGCGACAGACTGCAGCCATTCCGCGGGAAAAAGCCGACCATTGGGAGCGAGTTCAGCATGTGATCTGCCCCAATTACTAACGTTTTCGTAAGTCAGGAGAAATGAGATATGGCGAAGCAGCTGGTGGGTTACCAGGGCAGTCGAACTGCTGATCAGTCTTCTGTGGCCGAAGGTGCGTCTTCCATCAGTTCGTACAGCTGGGAGCGGGTATCGTAGACATCGTAGTCCCGCACAGGTGAACCCACCGTGTGCAGTGCTGCGGCTGTCCATGTTGGCCAGGGAGACCAGTGTGATCGCGATGTCTTGAGTACATCGACGGGGATCCAGACGAAGGAAACCAGCAAGGTGAATGTGACCAGCATCGCCAGCGGAACAATGCTGTTGCCTGCAGCGGGCTGACCTGTCCAGAACGCGCGACGCGCCTTCGCTGCCAGCCTGGTGGCCCGCTGCGTGATTGCGCCGCGGCCGAATGCCAGGTCGATACCGCGGGAAGTATCTTCCTGTGACGGCTGCTCCACAATTTTCAGCAGGCAGCGGAGATAACCGGCGACCTCAGCGTCCGAGCGAACCGCCCCCTCGTCGCAGGCAAATTCACGGGCCAGTTCCACCCTGCGGGATGACCACCACACGAGCGGGTGAAACCAGTAAAACAGTTCCACTGTCCGCTGAAGGAACAGCTGAACCGGATGCCCCGTGCGCAGGTGCTCCAGTTCATGGCGGAAGATCAGCCTGCGCTCTTCGGGTTCGAAGTCGAGCAGAAACTCCGGCACCACAACGACGGGCTCATGAATCTGCCAGCAGAAGGGGCTGCGAAGAACCCGGCTGCTGAGAATTCTGGTGGACTGCCGGCCGGTCAGCTCGCCCTGCAGTTCCGGTAGACGGTCGCTTTCCACAGGCTGGCAGGTTTTCAGGAACTGCCGGATCTTCCAGCAGCTGGCCAGCAGGATGATGGCCGAAATGATCGCGCCAGCCACCCAGATCACCAGCAGAAATATGCCGGCCTGCCGCTCGAAATGTGCCAGATCGACAGCCGCAGCCGGACTGATGCCGGACCAGGGATGCACCACCGTGAGACGGGGCAGCAAAAAACCACGTAACGTGATGGCGATGATCAGCACATGACACAGGGCCCATAAGCGGCTGCGGACTTCGTCGGTATTCCCCAGACGTGCTGCACCGCTGGTCAGCAGAATGACCAGCGCCAACTGCAGCGAGAGCGACAGCATGGTTTCCAGAAACTGCGCCGGGGTCATTCGCCGTCCTCCAGCGAGCGGATGGCGCGTTTCAGCTCGTCCACATCTTCCGGGGTCAGGTCATCGCTGCTGAGCAGATTCAGCACCAGCGACTTCATTGATCCGCCGAACAGGAGTTCTTTCAGTTCCAGCGCGACGCCGCGGGAAACTTCCTCCCGGGTGACAGTTGGTTCGTAAGCATAGGCCCGCCCCTGCTTTTCCCGGCGAAGAACGCCCCGCTTTGATTCCAGGATTCGCAGGGTTGTCATCACGGTGGTGTAGGCGAGGGGGCGTTCCAGTCCGTCAACCACGTCCTGCACGGTCACCCGGCCCTGTTGCCAGACGACATCCATGACTTCCATTTCGCATCGTGTCAGGTGGTAACTGCTCATGATTTTGCTCCGCCGGATACCGCTGTGCCACAGTGCCTGTGCTGATTCGGGCGGGGTTATGTCTACCGGAACTCACTCTGCATTGCGCCGGGCCAGCATACGATATTCCGCTGTGGAGATATTTTCAGAAACCAGGGTCACCCGGCCATCGCCCCACAGGAAGTTCGAGCCGCCGGGGTGTCGGCTGCCAAATTCGCATACATCGCAGACATTACAGTTCGGGCTGGTAAACGCCGAGCCGACCAGGCGGCAGGCGGCATCCTCCCCATTGGCCGGCACACCCAGCCAGGTCGAGGGAACTCGGGCTGCCGTTCTTTCGCCAACGCACAGTGTGTTACTCAGACCGCGGGTGATCTCGGAAAACCGCACCGGCTGATCTTCGAGGAAGACCCCGTCTCCCAGGGGGGCGGGTATACCATCGTCGGCTTCCTTCGTGCCGAACACACCCACAAAACTGGCCGTGGGCAATTCCATCACCGCCGCACCAGGGCCACTCGAGCTGCTCTCTTCATACAACACGAACAATGGTTCAAAGACATCGGAAGGACAGAGGAACATCGGCAGCAGAGCGCGCCGCAGCTCAAAGCCGGTCTGCTCGTCCAGCGGCTGATCCCGGCTGATCTGCCGGTACAGCTGCTGCTGCTCCATGAATGGCAGCAGTTCGACCGCCCAGCCATAGGCCGACTTGCCTTCCGGCTCCCAGCTCCAGCCGACCGGCAGTTGCCCTCTCTGATCGTGATGGGCATGGAGTGCGACGCCGGTCTGTCTCAGTCGACTGACGCATTCGACCCCACGGGCCATCTCGCGGGCGGACCCGATGGCCGGCAGAACCAGCGCCGCCAGAACGGTGACAACGCCCATCGAAATAAGCAGTTCCAGAATGGTGAACCCGCGGCGAACGGGAGAGGCGGGAAAAACATGAGGTTCAGAAGACATTCGGCATCCCTGCTCGGTTGGTGGCAAAGTCAGCCACAATCACGTAAGTTGAAATGCTACGAATTATCTAGTAGAAGGTCAAGATATTCCGATTGCAGTGACGATACCTGCTGCTGGAGGACGGCTGACAGCTGGTACTTCAGTGGAGCGCAGCTGCCTGAACCTTCTGTCCGCCGACTGGTGGATTTCGCAGAAAGAAGGCCAAGTTGATTAACTGAGAAGAATGGGGTGTTTCTGGCATCGGAATGCGTTTTCTGAAGCTGGACCCCGTTCGATCAGTGCAAATTCATCCATTGTACCGATCGTAACGGTCGATGCACCTGACAGGGCTGTGCTGCGCGAACCGGGAGAACTCCCATGGCGCACCAGCGTATTCCCTGCTCGATCTGCTGGAGACCGACCAATGGTGCCGCACTTGAATGCCTCACGAGCCCTGCATCGCGTGAGCATGCCGAAGGCGGAACTGGCCCAGGCTCTGGCGGTCTCGCTGACCCTTGTTCTCGCCATCTCAGCATCGAGCGGCTGCCATGGCCCGGAACCCGTTTCACGCCGGGGCTATGTGGATGGCGAACTGGCCCGGCGACTGCTGCACCCGGTGGGGCAGGTTACTGGCTGCGGCGACACATCAATCCCTCCTTCCGTCGTGCTGGAAGACGGCCTGACCGAAGACGAAGCTGTCGCCCTCGCGCTGTGGAACAACGCGGCATGGCAGGAACTGCTGGCCGAGCTGGGAGTCACCCGTGCGCAACTGTTGGAAGCTGGCCTGCTGACCGATCCACTGTACAGCACTTTTTTTCCGCTCGGTCCAAAGCAGCTGGAGTTCACGGCGACCATTGCAATCGATGCGATCTGGCTCCGTCCGATTCGAGTGCGGGCGGCCGAGCTGGATCTGGCCACCGTGGCCGATCGAATGGTGCAGAATGGCCTGAACCTGATGCGGGACGTCCGTCTGGCACACGCGGAACTGCTGCGGGCGCAACAGCAGTCAGAACTCGCCACCGAGGCGCTGGAGCTGCGGCAGGAAATTGCCGGCTTCGCGGAACGACGTCTGCAGGCGGGCGATATCAGCGAACTGGAAGTCACAACGCTGCGGATTGATGCGGTGCAGGCCCGGGCAGACGCGGATCGTCTGAATCAGGAAGCCTTACTGGCGAGGGAGCGATTGCGGGTCCTCGCCGGTGTCTCCTTGCTCGATCTGCCTCTGACCGCTGTGGAGAGTCTGCAGCCCGTTGTAACAGCCGGTCCTGCGGAAGAGCTGGTGCAGGAAGCTCTGGCAATGCGTCCCGACCTGCGGGCTGCCGAACTGGCCATTGAAGCGGCTGGCGTTCGGGCGGGGCTGGAGCGGCGGCAGTGCATGCGGATTTCCGGCCTGATCGACGCGAACGGCCGAGGCCGCGATGGATTCGAGATTGGCCCGGGCGCTCTGATTACCATCCCGATTTTCAATGGCAACAGGGGGCAGATGGCGCTGGCTGATGCCCGGCTGCAGCAGGCCATGCGGAACTATATTACAGTTCGTGACCAGATTGTGCTCGACGTCCGCACGTCGCTGATTCAGGTGGAACAGGCGCAACAGAACCTGACGATCGTGCAGGACGAGCTGTTGCCATCGGTGGAAGAGGCTGTGGGTCTGGCCCGCAGAAACTACGAGCGGGGAGCCGTCCCATACTTCCTCGTCCTGCAGAGCACGGCGCAGTTTCTTGATTCCCGTACACGGGAGCTGGAACAGGAGGCTGCATTGAGGCGGTCTGTGGCAGAGCTGGAGCGCAGCGTGGGGCGGCGGTTCCTCACCGCTCCGCAACATGTGCTGGAAGTTGTTCCCGCGCCGGAAGTGGACGGAGAGGGACCGGAACTGCCGCTGCCCCCGACACCTCCCGTGCCTTCGGCCCCAATGGACGCTCCGTCCGCAGCTGACGACGGGAAGGGCAAGTTGCCCCCGAGTGAGTTGGTGCCGGTGGCGGAACAGCGGAATGGTGCTGGCGGCAGGGTGATCACAGCTATTGCCAGAATCTCTCAAGGTATCGGCCGGCCGCGCCAGCCTCGGGACCGTCCTGATACGGAAGCGAGCTTCCAGCCAACTGATGCTGCCGCAGTACAGGATAAAGAGAAGAGACCCACTGTGGTAAGAAGTCAGCCGCCTGCCGGAAGGCCCGTTCCGACATCGGGTTTTCGTCTGACCGGCGAAAAGATGGACTGAGTTGTCGTCGGGTAGACTGCCTGATGTTCTCCCATTCGCTCCAGGAAGATTGCTCACCCCCGCAGCCAGTCCATCAACCAGCCAGCAGGGATTTGTGCATCATGCTGTTGATTCATTCGCGTTCCATTCTGCTGCCGGCACTGGCGTGCCTGTGCTGTGCCATCGGCTGCTCAGAATCCGACAGCAGTCATGCCGCAAAGCCCGTGGCTCCCGCAAAAGTTGAGAAGCCGCCCGACGAAGCGGATATCGCGACCGTGACTCTGACCAAGGACGCCAACCGTCGGCTGGGAATTACCCTCGGTCAGGTTGAGAAGCGTGCAGTTCCGCGGCAGCGACTGTTCGGCGGCATCGTCGAGATTCCGCTGGGTGAGTCAATCATCGTTTCGGCTCCGCTGGCAGGTACACTCGAAAAGCCACCGGAACAATCATTTCCTGCACCGGGCAGCCAGCTGGAGAACGGCCAGCCGGTTTTCCTGCTGCGGCCGCTGCTCACTCCCGAGCGGTACCTTCCCACACCGGCGGAGCGAGCGCAGGTGGCCAACGTTGTGGCCACTCTTGCCACGGCAAGGGCGCTGGCACAGGGCGATGTGGACAGGGCCGGGGCTGAAGTGAAGGCCGCCCTGATCGCGCAGAATCGTGCGGAGCAGCTGCTGAAGGACCGTGCCGGCAGCCAGCGGGCGGTGGATGAGGCCCGTGCTGCGTTGAGCATCGCACAGGCCAGTCTCGATGCGGCGCAGAATCGCCGCCAGCGACTGGACGAGCTGTCGATCGACGATACGGAAGCAGACTCTGTCGAGCCAATTGCCATTTCGGCTCCACAGCAGGGCATCCTGCGAAGCGTTTCCGTGGCACCGGGAGAAATCGTTCCCGCCGGTGCGCTCCTGTTTGAGGTCGTCAGCCTCGATCGGCTGTGGATTCGTGTTCCCGTATACGTCGGGCTGATGCATCAGATTCAGGCCGAGGCGGCGGCGCACGTTGGCCCTCTCGATGGACGTTCCCGGTCGGGGCTGTCCACTTCGATGGAGGATCTGCAGGCGCAGCCAGTGGCTGCACCTCCCTCCGCCGATCCTCTCGCGTCCACTGCCGATCTGATCTACGAGATCGATAACAAAAGTGGTGCTTTACGCCCCGGCGAACGGGTGGGAGTGACTGTGGCACTCCAGGGAGAAGCGGAGAGCCTCGTCGTTCCCTGGCAGGCGGTGCTGCATGATATTTACGGAGGCACCTGGGTCTATGTAAGTCGCGGTGACCGGGCCTACAGCCGGAGTCGCATTCAGGTGCGGTATGTGGTCGATGGGCTGGCTGTCCTGTCGACGGGTCCGGAGCCGGGAACCGCAGTGGTCCTGGACGGCGCAGCCGAGCTGTTTGGCACGGAATACGGAGCCGGAAAGTAGCCCATGCGCTGGTTCATCTCAACGGCTCTGCAGTTTCGCGTCCTTGTGGCCTCGCTGGCCGTGCTGCTGATTGTGATGGGAATTCGCACTGCGGATAATGTCCCGCTGGATGTGTTCCCCGAGTTTGCTCCGCCGGTCGTTGAGATCCAGACGGAGGTTCCCGGCATCTCGACCGAGGAGGTCGAAAGTCTCGTCACGGTGCCCATCGAGAATGCCCTGAACGGCATTCCGTTCGTCACGACGGTTCGCTCCAAATCGGTGCTGGGCCTCTCCTCGGTGCGGATGTACTTCAACCAGGGAACCGATCTGCTGACGGCGCGACAGCTCGTGCAGGAACGGCTGACGCTGGTCGCCCAACGGCTGCCGGCAGTCACCCGGCCCCCCGTCATTCTGCCGCCGCTGTCTTCGCTCAGCCGGGCCATGAAAATCGGTCTGTCATCCGAGACGGTGTCGCAGATGGACATGACCGTCCTGTCGAAATGGACGATCCGTCCCCGGCTGATGGCTGTGCCCGGCGTGGCGAATGTGGCCATCTGGGGTGAGAAGGACCGGCAGTTCCAGGTGCTGGTCGATCCCGACCGGCTGCGGGCTCACAACGTAACGCTGGACCAGGTGACGCTGGCGGCTCGCGAGGCAGTCACTGTGGGAGCGGGCGGGTTTGTCGATACACCGAATCAGCGGCTGGCGGTGAGGCACGCCTCGCCAGTCTATGGCCCGGAAGACCTGGCGGAAACGGTGGTCACGTTTCAGAACGGCGCACCGCTGCAACTGGGCGATGTGGCCGACGTCGTCATCGGACATCCTCCCGAAATCGGCGACGCCGTCATTAACGCCGGCCTTGGGATCATGCTGATTGTTGAAAAGCAGCCCTGGGCCAACACACTCGACGTGACCCGCGGTGTGGAAGCGGCCATGAAGGACCTGCAGCCCGGCCTGGGCGATATTCAGGTCGATACCACCATTTTCCGCCCGGCCACGTTCATTGAACGCTCGATCGAAAACCTGACGCACGCCATGTGGCTGGGCTGTGTTCTGGTTGTGGTGGTACTGGTTCTGTTCCTGTACGACTGGCGGGCCGCGCTGATCAGTGCCACGGCGATTCCGCTGTCGCTGCTGGCCACCGTGCTGGTGCTCTCGTGGCGTGGCGGAACGGTCAATACGATGGTGCTGGCCGGGCTGGTCATCGCCCTGGGAGAAGTCGTCGATGATGCCATCATCGACGTGGAGAACATTGTTCGAAGGCTGCGGCAGAACCGTGAGCTGGGCCACCCCGTCAGTGCATTCCGCGTGGTGCTGGATGCCTCGATGGAAGTTCGCAGCGCGGTGGTTTATGCCAGCCTGATTGTGATTCTCGCCTTCCTGCCCGTGTTCTTTCTCGATGGGCTGGCGGGTTCCTTCTTCCGTCCGTTGGCGGCTTCCTATGTGCTGGCCATTCTGGCATCGCTGGGTGTCGCCCTGACCGTCACGCCCGCACTGTCGCTGATGCTGCTGCCCCGTGCCGGGACCCGTCGGAGAGAATCGCCAGTAGTCAGCCTGCTGCAGCGGCCCTATCGCTGGCTACTGCCGGGAATGGTCAAACGACCGGTGCCTGTCCTGCTGCTGGGCCTGGTTGTGCTGGTCGGTGCGGGAGTCTCTGTTCCGTTCCTGGGGGATGAACTGCTGCCGAAGTTCAAAGAGACCGATTTTCTGATGCACTGGGTGGAGAAGCCGGGCATCGGCATTGATGCAATGAACCGTATCACGATTCGCGCCAGCGACGAGCTGCGGGCGATTCCGGGTGTGCGGAACTTCGGGGCACACATTGGACGGGCCGAAGTCGCCGATGAAGTGGTCGGCCCGAACTTTACCGAGCTGTGGATCAGTATCGACGAGAAGGCCGACTACGACTCAACTGTGGCCCAGGTACAGGAAGTGGTGGACGGTTACCCGGGACTGTACCGCGATCTGCTGACCTATCTCACCGAACGAATCAAAGAAGTGCTGACCGGTACCAGTGCCAGTATTGTGGTTCGCATCTACGGACCCAACCTGGAACAGCTGCGGGAAACGGCACAGGAGGTGGCGGCGGAGATCAAAGGAGTGAACGGTGTTGCCGCACTGAAGGTTGAGCCACAGGTACTGGTGCCCCAGGTTGTGGTGCGGCTGCGGGCCGATGCCGCCGCCCGGTTCGGCCTGACACCCGGCCAGATTCAGCGGGCCGCCACGACGATAACCAACGGAATTCAGGTGGGCGAAATCTATGAGGACCAGAAGATATTCCGTGTGACCGTCTGGGGCACGGAGCGGGTTCGTTCCGACCTGGATGCCCTGCGCAACCTGTTGATTGATACGCCTTCCGGAGCCCAGGTGCCGCTGGAGGATGTGGCTGATCTATCCATTGAGCCCACGCCGAACACCATCAAACGGGAAGGGGCGTCCCGCCGGATCGACGTCTCCTGCAATGTGGCTGGTCGCGACCTGGGCAGCGTCGCACGAGAAATCGAAGAACGGGTACGGGCCAATGTGGCCTTCGATTCCGGATATCACCCGGAGTTTCTGGGAGAATACGCGGAAGCCCAAGCCTCCCGCCGACGGTTTCTGGCATTGTGCGGGCTTTCTCTGCTGGGCATTCTTGTGCTGCTGCATGCCGATTTTCAGTCGATCCCGCTGGTGCTGCTGATCTTCCTCACATTACCTCTGGCCCTGACTGGCGGCGTGGCTGGTGCGTTCCTGGGTGGCGGCGTGATTTCGCTGGGGTCGCTCGTCGGGTTTGTGACTGTGCTGGGAATCGCCGTCCGGAACGGCATCATGCTGGTCAGCCATTACTGCCACCTCGAGCACGAAGAGGGCATGCCCTTCGGCCCGGAACTGGTCCTGCGGGGAGCGGAAGAACGGCTGGCTCCCATCGTGATGACCGCCCTGACCACCGCTCTTGCTCTGCTGCCGCTGGTCGCCGGTGGAAACCAGCCCGGCCAGGAAATCGAATACCCGATGGCCTGGGTGATTCTGGGTGGACTGGTGACAGCCACAGCCCTCAATCTGTTTGTTGTGCCGGTGCTGTACCTGCGGGTTGGCCGCAATGGCAGATCAGGCAGGTCCTGATCTGGCTGGCCCCGGTCGGGATGCGGAGGGGCTGTGCCTGCGGCCGACCGAGACGGTCACGCGGCTTCGACGCGATCGGGAGTTCCGAAATCGGGTGCTGACGGCTTACGACCACTCCTGTGCCGTCTGCGGATTCGATGTGCGGCTGGGAACAGTCGTACTGGTGGTCGAGGCAGCACACATCCAGTGGCATCAGGCGAATGGTCCCAATGAGGAACGCAACGGTCTGGCCCTCTGCTCCCTGCACCACTGGGCCTTCCACCTAAACGCTTTTCATGCTTCGCCCGGACCGCGTCCTGCTGGTTTCCGGGCAGGCCCACGGGCGGTAGCCCCTTCG
>JAGQPV010000228.1 GCA_020426545.1 Planctomycetaceae bacterium | reverse complement strand
CTGCTGCTGTCGATTTCGCTGCTGCGGGAAGGCCACGGAGACGATGCGTCTTCCACACGGCTGTGGCAGCTGGCCGCCGGACTGCTGGCCGGTGCCGGTGCCTGGTGGCTCGATACCGCCCTGCTGGCCGATATTCCCGGTCACCTGTTCGACAGCCCACACGGGCTGTTCGACCGGGTGGGCTCACACAATCTGCTGGACGCGGCCTCGCAGCCGAACCTGTTCGGCTACCTGGTGTTCTTCGGCGGGCTGTTTGCTCTGCGTCGCTGGTGGCGGCATGGCGATCCGTTCCGCAAGCGGCGGTTCCGCATCATCAGCCTGCTGCTGACCGGCATGCTGGCTTACGGAATTACCTCGGTCTGGGCCTTCCCGCACCTGTGGGGCACCATGCTGGCCATCGCCGTTTCCAGCGTGATTCAGCTGTCCTCTCCCTGGATTCCCCGCAGCGAACGGCTGGCACGGATGGGAGGAATCGAGAATGTTGCCTGAAATGCAGAATCTCTCCTGGATGAATCTGACTGTCTGGTCGCTGGCTCTGGCCGCCGGAGTAATTTCCGTGTCTCTGATTTCGCAGGTCCTGTTTGCCGCCCGCCGCGAGGATTTTTCGCTTCGCGGTCTGGTGACCGACACGCTCGCCCTGTGGTGGGCGCTGCCTGTGGCCGGTGTGCTGGTGCTGTTTACCGCCCGCGCCATGCCGCAGTTCGCCGGCCCGGGATTCACCACGGGCCCCGGCACGGAAGCCGGCAGCGAGGGAGCGGAGGAGGAGCAGGGCGATTCGCCACTCATCCCCGATGACAGCCTGATTTACGCCGAAGGCCGCGAGCAGCGGCTGCCGGAGGAACAGCAGAGCGCGTACGGTACGCGGGTGGCTGCCGATGGCGAGCTGCTGCCGCTGTGGGTCACCCGGGCGAGGGCCGATCAGGAAGCAGTACTGACGACCGCCGAGGGCCTTCCCCTGACGGCCGAGCAGCGGAATGAACGTGACGCAGCCGACGGATTCGTTGTGCTGTCCAGCCGGCAGTTCGCCACGGTTGAGGAAGCCGAAGCCGAAGTCGCGGATGCCACCCGGGAACGAATCATGACCACCATCAGCCGGCAGCATGGCCTGCCGCAGACATGGACTCTGCCGGACTCCGTCCTCGCCGACGCACAGATCATTCCGCGGCGGCACATCGAAACCATCAGCCGCGAGTCCGGCAATGTGACCTTCAATGTGTACCGCGTCTGGTGGGAAGTGGCCTTCACTCCCGAAGCAATGGAACAGCTGGAGCCCGTCTGGAAGGATCAGATTGTCACCAGCCGGCTGTGGTCGCTGGGAGGCCTGGCCGCCCTGCTGACTCTGCTGGCCGGAGCCGCCACCAGTTATCTGCGGCTGGATACCCTGACGGGAGGTCGTTACCGTCAGCGTCTGAAATTTGCCGCCGTGCTGCTGGTCGTGGCTGGCGGTGCCCTGGGAGCGGTGCTGCTGCCGGTGGCCTGAAGATGGCCGCTCCCGCCAGGTCATGTTGAATGTCGGAAGGCTGTATGAGTTCCGGGAATCCCCATCGGCTGCTGATTGAACGAGTTCGCCAGGGCGACCAGGCTGCCTGGCAGGAACTGATCAGCGAGTTCGATGGCCGGCTGCTGGCCTTCGTGCAGAGTCGCCTGCGGAACCGGGCGACCAGCGAAGATGTGGTGCAGGAAACGTTTCTGGGGTTTCTGACCAGCCTGCCCAATTACGACGAGCGCACTCCGCTGGAGTCATTCCTGTTCGCCATTGCCGCGCACCGGCTGACCGACGTCCTCCGTCGGGAAGGCCGTCGCCCCACGATTCCCCTGATGGCCGCTCCGACGGATGACAGCGGGCCCCAGGCAGAACCTGCGGGCCGGGCCCGGAAAGCCTCCAGCCTGTACCGCAGCCGCGAAGCCCGCGTGGCCGAACAGGAAGTGCTGGCAAGGTGCCTGCGGGAGCAGATCGCCGAGTGGACCGAGAAGAACAACTACGAACGGCTGATGTGCCTCGAGCTGCTGTTTGTCCTCGGCTGGCGAAACCGCGATGTGGCCCGGCGGCTGAACCTGACAGAACATCGGGTGGCCTGGCACCGCCACGAAGTGGTGGCCCGGCTGAAAGCCGCTGCCACACAGGCCAGGCTGCGGGACTTCGATCCGGTTCTGCTGGGACTGGACGGGGCCGACGGGGCAGCCGCAGACGCGTAAATCACCAGCCGGGCGGGCGGGGCAGCTGGCTGCTGGTATGACCTGTCTGCACGATGGTCGTTTCCAGCTGCAGCGATTCTCTCCGCAGCATCTCTGCCAGAGCCAGTGAGTTGATGTGATCCGGCTGCAGGTCCAGTGCCTGCCGCACGGCATCCCAGCTCTGCTCGCGGTCACCGGCCCGGTAACGGGCATAGGCCACACGGTACCAGTCGTCGGCGGTCGCAGTTTCTCCACGCTCGATAATCGCCGACGACAGCACATGCACGGCGTCGGTCCACCGCTGTTCGTGCCCGTACGCCAGCCCCAGCAGCCAGCGGGCCTGAGCCGATTCCTCGCCGGTCACGCAGTCGCTGGCACACACGCTCCGCAGCAGCGGCGCCGCCTGGTCGCACCGTTCCGACCGCAGCAGCAGAGAAGCAATCCGCAGCCGGGCTGTCACATTGGAGGAATCAACCGCCAGCACATGGTGGTACGCTTCCAGGGCATCGCTGATGCGGCCCGATTCGGCCGCGAACTCTCCCTGCAGCAGCAGAGCCTGCGGGTGCGACGGGTCGATGCTCAGGGCGGCGTCCACGTGGCGACGGGCATCGGTCTGCTGTCCTGTCAGCCGACAGGCCCGGGCCAGCCGCACGCGGGCGTCGGCATCGTTGCTGCTGGTGGCAATGACCTGCTCCAGCTGCTCCACCGCTTCGCCGGCGCGGTCCTGTTCCAGCAGCAGATCGGCCAGCTGCAGCCGCAGGTCCTGGTCGCGTGGATTCTCCCGCAGCCCCCGCAGCAGCAGCAGTTCCTCGGCAGCTCCGGGACGGGTCCGTTCGGCCTCGGCAGCCATGGCGGCCAGCTGACGGGATTCGACCGGTTCACGCTGCACGAAAGCGTCGACCCAGGCACAGCCTGTCAGTCCACTGGCAAACGTCAGGGCCGCGGAGATCAACGTGCTCCGGCAGAATCTGCCGGTCCGCTGGCAGGTACGAACGGTCCGCGGCAGTCTGGCAGCAGATCGAAAGTGAATCGAGACTCGCATCATCAGCGGAAACGACCCGGACAGGAATTCGGGGTTCGTGCTGCGTCAGGAAGCTGTTTCGGCCGGGCCTGCCAGTGACCAGAACACAATTCCTGCGAAGGTTCATGCAGCTCGTGTCTGGCGGCAACCCGGTTTTCAGGCCCTGAAGGGGCACGAGGACAGGCCAGCAGAAAAACACGGCCTGCTCCAGAGATGGGACAGGACTTATATCAGGAAAACAGATCGGAGGGTACGCGAAATACCTCTCCCGCCGCACAGGCGGCCGCCCCGGGGCAGGCAGCACCCGTCAACCAGCGGCACGGGGATTGACCGCTGCGCCGGAAGTTCCGGACGGAACGCTCAGACCCTGCCGGACAGCATCCGGTCGAGACGGACGGTCAGTCCCGCCAGCCGGGAAAGAGCACCCGGCAGAGACAGACTGCCCCTGTTCTGCAGATAATGTCGGTCAATCCAGCCTGCGGCGCTCAGCAGAACTCCACTGCGATCCAGAATCGGCACCAGCGTCTCTTCTTCCGGCGTCATCCTCCTGTGCAGTCGGTATTCCTCCAGGGCCAGCTGCCATAACGAGCGGTCATCTTCCGCCAGACTGCCCAGCAGCCGGGAAAGGTCGGCCGCCGCACTTTCCGTTCCCGCGGCCGACAGGTCGATCAGTCCGCTGACTTCCCGGCCGTTCCATAAAACATGATCATGCCAGATGTCCCGCAGTACGGGAGAGACGCGCACCGGAAGGCTTTCCGCCTGTTTCAGCTCCGTCAGAACGGGTACCGCCAGCCGGGCCACCTTGCGGGCGGCGTCCTCCGCCAGGCGGGTCTGTTCGGGGCTGCTGTCCCGACCGACTTCCCGCCGAATTCTGGCCGCGGCCTCGTCCTGTTTCTGCTGAATCCAGCATTCCAGCAGTTTTCGCCTGGTCTGCACTGCCGGCGAGGGCTGCACCACGGCCCGGCTGAACCACTGGCTGTCCGCCGAAGGAGCCTCATACCGGGCTGCGGTTTCATGGACCCGGGCCAGCAGCCGCATCAGGTGCTGCAGTCGTTCCGGTTCGGGCTGCTCGTGAAAGTCCGCCGTGCCGGGCAGCCACGGTTCCAGATGCCACAGCCGGCCGGCATGCGGCGTCACTGTCTGGCCCTGCAGATTCCGCACGGGGACAGCCACCGGAAACGGGCCACAGCGGGACAGCCAGTCGACGAAACGGTGCAGGGCATCCAGCCGGCGGCGTTCGGTTCCCTGCGGCCAGCAGCGGAGGCACATCAGCCCGGTCAGCGGTGCACTCAGTGAGTCACTGAGCGAGCCACTCGGCGGTTCGGTCGCCGGGCCAGGCGTATCGAGTGCAGGTTCCGCGAGTTCCCCCGGAGTGCCTGCGGGCAGAATCAACGGGGAGGAGGCCACTGGCGGTTCCCCGCCGAGGCTGGCCACTGGCTCCGCAGCCGGGCGGGGCAGACTCAGCTGAACCACGACCGCCCCGCTGAACCCGCCGGTCGCCAGCCGCAGGGGACGACTGGCACGCACGGTTTCCGGATAAACCTGCAGCACCTCTCTGATGGACTGCCGCAGCGGATGAGCGGGATCGGAGGGAAGTGACTGCATTGGCCCTGTGGCCCTTTGCTGGTCTGGCGAACATGCCCTGCGGCAGGATACCACTTCGGCGGGGATATCACTGCGTCAGGACAGCAACGTGGCAAGGCGACGGAGCGACTCGGCGGAACATGACGCCTGGAAAATGCGGCTGAACAATGCGGGTGCCCGCTGACAGGGAAAGTCGCAGAGAAAAAGAGGGCAATGCCGCAGCTCTCCAGCTCTGTCTGCCGCCGACAGCTCCGTCTGACGCGCGAGGCCGCACCACAGGCCTCGTTCCTCAACAGGCATCATGCCACATGGCGGGCCGATTGTCCGGTCTCTGACGGAGATTCCGATTGCAGCAGGGCGGCAGCAGCCGGAATTCCCTTTCACAAACGCTGCCGCGGAGATTTCCAGAAGAACAGCCGTGCGAATGTGAAAACCGGCTGATACAATGGGCACCTTGAGTCAACTGGAGAGAAACCGCTGTGTTTGCCGGGTGACTGGAGTCCAACCAGTACACGGAACATGCCAACTGGTCCGGATCTCCCGACCAGGTCGTTGACATCGCTTGTCAGCCATCTGTACAACGAACAGAAGCAGATTGCTCTGCCTGTCGCTGCCAGCAGGAACAGTTCCCGGTGACCGGGCCAGTGCGGATCGGGCCAGTCAGCGCCAGTTCCTTCTGGAACATCGGTCGGGCAGATTCTGAACTGCGAAGTGCAGCAGATGGCGGGGCGCAACGGGCTTCCGGGCAATCGCGAACAGGGTTCCAGGAAGAGCACCAGTCCCGCGGCGTGGTCTTCAGCGATCGGCATGGTCCTGAACCAGCGTGATGGCAACCCCGAGTTTTTATGCTCTGCGAGAGCACAACACCTGAGGATTCACACCATGAACTGCCGCCCTGCAGCCCGCCTTTGCGGCGCATTCCTGGCCGTTACGCTGTTCTGTGCCGCTCCCAGTACGAGCGAAGCACAGCTGGTCTACGATTTCTGGACCAGCATGTTCGGCCCGTATAACTACAATTACGATTACGGCTACACGGGTTACAGCGGGTACGGCTACACCGGCTATGGTTATACGGCGTATTCCCCGTCGTACACTACGGCGTGGTATCCTTCAACCGGCTGGTATTCCAGTGGTTACGCCGGCTACAGCGCCGGTTACATCGGTGATTCCTGTGATACCTGCGGCACCTCGGCCTGCGGTTCGAGCTGCTACAGCGGATGCTCGCCCTGTGGCTCCGGCTGTTCCCCGTGCGGTTCCAGCTGTTCGCCCTGCAGCTCCGGCAGCTGCGGGTACGCCTGTGCCGATGGCAACTGTGCCAGCGGAGACTGCGCCAGTGGCGACTGCGGTTTTCAGCCGCCGACCAGTCGCTCCAACGGATCACGCCGTGATCTGCAGCCCACACCGGCCACCGATGCTCCCCCGCGAACCTACGACGAAGAACCCCGCCGGAACCCGATCGACGAAGGTTTCAGCCCCCGGCGAAATGATCGGCCCAGTGAGAAGGACGCCTTCCCGGGTGCTCCGCCGACAGACGAGTTCAGCCCGCCCGAAACCGAAATTCGCCGCCGGCCGATGGCTCCCGTCAAACCGCCCAAACCCGAAGCCGACGAAGTGACCCGCCAGCGGGTGGAACGCCGTCTGGCCGAAGCCCGCCCGCTGAATCTCGATGCACGCCAGACAGCCTGGCAGCCGGTTGCCGAACGGACCCGCCTGCATGCACGGGCCGTCTTCAGCGCCCCGCGTGTCGCACGGGTTCGCACTCCTCTCAATCAGGGCTGGACGGCTGTCGCGAAACAGCCCGCTCCGCGTCCCACTCGGACGGCCGGTTCCCGCAGCGAGCGGACCCGCATGGAGACCAGCCGCCTCGAAGTCGCCGGACGTCGCACCCGCTGAAGACAGACTGACTGCCTGCCTGTGCCGGTCAGCCCATCTGCCGGAACCGGTCACAGTCATCGAAACAGAAACCGCACGCATCCTGCCGGGTCCGTGCGGTTTTTTCGTGGACGGACGAGTCGGCCCGCGACAGACTGGTTCACGCCAGATCACCAGCCCGCCGCTGGCGGAGGACCGCCCGTTCGCCTCTCTGGCCTGGCGAAGCTGGCCCGCATCACGCACAATGAGAGCTGGCGGTTTTTCCATTCACCACCGACGATTCCGAAATCAGGTGCAGTCGAATGCCATTGTTCCGGCGCGTGCTGTGTATGACGGCCTGTGTGCTGGCGACGGTCCTGCCATGTCGTCTGCCGGCCGATGACGCAGCCACCACGAGCACAGCGACCAGCAGCACGGCGACCGGGGAAACCCCGGCAGAGAACTCCCCCGCCGGGACGCCGGCTGCGGCACAGCAGATCACCGCGGAGCAGGCCGAGTTCTACCGCACCCGGGTAGCCCCGCTGCTTGTCCAGCACTGCTTCTCCTGCCACGGACCGAAATCCGGCCTCAAGGGCGGGCTGTTTCTCGGCAGCCGGCAGGACATTCTCACTGGTGGTGAATCGGGAGCTGCGGTCAATCTGCAGCAGCCGGGTGACAGCCTGCTGTTAAAAGCCATCAATCATCAGTCCCTCGAAATGCCGCCGAAAGGGAAGCTGCCGGACGAGCAGATCGCCATTCTCACCCGCTGGGTGGAACAGGGAATTCCCATTCCCGCCGCAGCGGAAACGAAGCGGCCCGCGGCCCACCGCGCACCGCGCGGCCCGGAGGTCACCGACGAGGACCGCAGCTTCTGGTCGTTCCGCCCTGTCGCAAATCCCCCGGTGCCCGCTGTCCGCCAGCCGGAAAAAGCCACCAGCCCGATCGACCGTTTCATTCTGGCCAGACTGGAAGCCGCCGGGCTCGAGCTGAATCCGCCCGCCAGCAGACAGCAGCTGATTCGCCGCGCGTATTACGACCTCATCGGCCTGCCTCCCACCGTGGAGGAAGTCGATGCGTTTGTGGCCGATGAATCTCCCGACGCCTTTGAGAAGGTGGTCGACCAGTTGCTCGACTCGCCGCATTACGGCGAGAAATGGGGACGGCACTGGCTCGATCTGGTGCGGTTTGCCGAATCCAACAGTTACGAACGGGACGGCTCCAAACCTTATGCGTGGCGGTTCCGCGATTATGTCATCCGCAGCCTGAACGAGGACAAACCCTATACGCAGTTTCTGCGGGAGCAGCTGGCCGGCGATGAACTCGAACCGAAAACCGTCGATTCACTGACGGCCACGGGGTATTACCGCCTGGGCGTGTGGGACGATGAACCGGTCGATCCGCAGCAGGCCCTGTACGACGATCTCGACGACATCGTGGCTACGACTTCGCAGGTGTTCCTCGGCCTGACGTTGAACTGTGCCCGCTGCCACGATCACAAGATCGACCCGATCCCCCAGAAGGACTACTACCGCTTCGTGGCCTTCTTCAACGGCATCCGGCGGTATGGTGTGCGGAGTCATGAATCGGTGGAGGAAGCTTCCGTCGGGCCGCTGGCTCTCGACATGGCAACCGAAGACCGCGACACCCGTAACCGCGAGCTGGAGCGGGAACTGACTTCGCTCAATCGAAAAATCTCCGAAATCGAGCGCAAGCTGCAGACGCTGCTCACCCCGCCGGAGAAAGAAGACTTCAAAGCCGCCGAAGTCCGCCTCGACCTGGCCCGCAAGTACAGTG
>JAGQPV010000227.1 GCA_020426545.1 Planctomycetaceae bacterium | reverse complement strand
CTACCCGCAGAACCCGCAGCAGCCTTACCCGGGCCAGCAGTTCCCGCCGGGAATGCAGCCGCCAGGCATGCCCCAGCCGGGACAGCAGGTTCCCCCCGGTGCGCCACAACCGGGTGCGCCACAACCGGGTGCGCCACAACCAGGCCCGCCCCAGCCTGCTGCGCCCCGGCAGGGAGCAGCGCCTCAGGCTCCGGCTGGTCAGCCTCAACCGGCCTCGCCGCCGGCTCCGCAGCCACCCGCTCCGCAGCAGCCAGCTCCACAGCAGCCAGCTCCACAGCAGCCAGCTCCACAGCAGCCAGCAGTGGCGAAGGACGAATCCGATGACGACATCCCCTTCATGAGCGAGCTGCCGGACGTCATGTAGATCGGCCTCTTCGGCTGAACGGGCGTGAGAAACCCGTTCGCCAGGGGCGGTGTGAAGCCGCCATCCGGGGCAGGGGGGCTGCCCTGCTCTGATTGCGCTGATCGCCCTGCCTTGCGGAACCGGGCGGAAACTGCGAAATTTCGGCGTCAGGCAGAATACGGGGAGTCTCTGGCGGGCACTGGCTCGGCAGATTCTGCGGGTGTCCGGCCCTGCAGGGGTTGCCGGGATTGACCCGATTCCCGAAACTCGGGACAAACAGCTTCCTGTTCCTTCTGCACAGTGTGTGCCGCAGGTTCTGCCTGCCGGTCCATCCTCTGGTTCAATCCGCAGTGTTTACCGGAACCGCCCGGACCGCCGTGGTTGGGCAGCTCCCGGCCAGGAATGGCAGACCGTTCGCTGTCCCGCCGTTCACGCGGCAGAATGCGGGTTATCGCAGATTTCCGGAGAGCCTTTCAGCCAGGCGTCTTCCAGAGAGCGCAGTTTCATGCCACCAGCTCATCAGCTTCCTTTCGAACGGCCAGTTTACGAACTGGAAGACCAGCTTGCCCGGCTCGAGTCGCAGCCGGATCAGTCTGCCAATATTCGCGAAGCCATTCGCAATCTGCGGGTCGAGATCCGCCGGAAAACCCGCGAGATTTATGACGGGTTGGATCCATGGCAGATCGTCCAGGTCTCCCGGCATCAGGAGCGGCCGCAGACGCTGGACTACATCGAGCTGGTGTTCGACGAATTCGTGGAACTGCACGGCGACCGGGCCTACAGCGATGACCGGGCCATTCTCACCGGTTTCGCCCGGCTGGAAGACCGCAAAGTGATGTTTGTGGGCCAGCACAAGGGCCGCAATCTGCAGGAGCGAAACGAACACAACTACGGCATGGCCAATCCGGAAGGGTACCGCAAGGCCATGGTCCGCATGGAAATGGCCTCCCGCTACGGCATTCCCATCATCTGCTTCATCGACACGCCTGGGGCCTATCCGGGTGTAGGGGCGGAAGAACGCGGCCAGGCCTACAACATCGCCGTCAACCTGCGGGAAATGGCCACGTTGAAATCCCCGGTGATCGGTGTGGTAATCGGCGAAGGTGGCTCGGGCGGTGCTCTGGGCATCAGCATTGCCGACCACATGGCCGTGCTGCAGTTTGCCTACTATTCGGTCATCAGCCCGGAGGGCTGCGCGGGCATTCTGTGGAAGCACCCCCGTCATGCCGATAAGGCGGCCCACGCGCTGAAGTTCACCAGCAGCGATCTGCTGCGGCTGGGCGTGATCGACGAAGTCATCGCGGAGCCTCCGGGCGGAGCTCACCGCGATCACCGGCAGATGGCCACCACATTGAAAGCGTCGCTGCTGGCCGCGCTGCGTGATCTGTCGGCCATTCCCGCCGACGAACTCGTGGAGCGCCGCTACCAGAAGTTTCGCCGCATGGGCGTCTTCAATGATCCGGAAGCGCTGGCTCAGGCCGCCGCGGAATCCGAGGCGGCTTCCGCCAATGTGAACGGTCAGCAGTCCTCCTGAAGTTCGCCAGCCGGTTTCTGGGTGACGGTTACCAGGGGCAGGGCGCAACTGCCGGGCGTTCCCGCTTTCTGTCGCCTCCGGGTTGATGACCCGACTCGCGGCTGCGAGGTCGAAGCACGCGAAATGAGAGACCACTCGTTCGGCGGGCGGTCTCCAGGCGTGTCCCGTGTTGATCGCTCCGGCCAGACTCCAGGCCGTCAACATGAGCGGACCGCAGGCGGGCGGCTGAGGGTTCCACCCGGCAGAGACCCCTCTCCCCAACGTCCGATAATGTCTGTTATGTTAGATTCGGCCTGTCAGAATACCCTGAAATACAGGGATTTGCTGCGGAATGCCTTTTCTGCCTGCCATTGAGCGACCATGCTCTCTGACAGGCGGATCGGGGCTGCTGGCTGGCTCTGAGCGGCGAAGGAGCCGGCTTCCGCAGCCAGCAGGCTCACTGCTGGGACGAACGCCGCAGGCGGTCACGCAGAGCCGTGTTCAGAGATTCGATCGACAGGCCGGCCAGTTTCATCTGACGGACAATCCGGGCGTCGAGTGAAGTCACGACATCGGTCTGCGGATCGGGATCGGGGTCGACCGACAGCAGGTCGGCGTGCCAGTCGCGCAGGACCCCCTGCCGCACGCGGTCCGGGATGCCGGCCAGTGAGGACTCGATTTCCTCGATGAACACTTTCCGTGCTTCGGGAAAGTCAGAGTAGACCTCGCCGATTTCTTTCAGCAGCCGCGTTGACTCGCCTGTGGCCGGCAGCGGAACGGAGCGCGGCGTGCTGCTGAGTCGAGCCGGCGGTGCCGGTTCGCTCGTCATGGAACGGATCAGTCCGGGAACGCCGGAGGCCAGCCGCTGCATCAGGCTTTCGCGTTCATCGGGCGACGAGTTCTTCAGCACGTCGACCACCTGCCGCCGCAGCTGCTCATCAACCAGACCGGGGATGCTGCGGGCGAACTCTTCAATCGTGGGCAGCGGTCGGGCTGCCGCACTGCCTGCAGGCTGGCGGGTATCGCCCGGCAGCGGAGGAAATCCTCCGGGAGTGTTGCCAGACGGAAAGTCCCGGCTGGAAGCCGGAGCCGGAGAAAAGTCCGGGATGTCATCGTACCGGCCGGCGGTGGAATCGCTGGAAGAACCGGAGAATTCCGGCGGGTCATCGAAGAAGGGGGATCCTTCGCGGAACAGCTGGCCGGGGTCTTCTGCTTCGTCCCCGTCAAAATTCGGCGCATCGTGGTCGTGATCGCCGAAGTGCAGGTCCATATCCGGCCGGTCGAGCTGGTGGATATAGGGCTCCAGCACGGTCCGCAGTCCTTCAGGCATCACCGGGTGCAGCCGGTCCATCAGCACGGCAGCCGCGTAGCCGCTGTGCGACTGCACGATCACTTCGGCGGCGGAGTCGGATAATGTCACCGCGAAAAACGTCAGCACGAGGCTGAACAGAGCGCCCTTCAGCACGCCGAAAATGGCCCCCAGGTGGCGGTCAAATTCCACGAGTTTGACCTGCTCGATCCAGCCCCGCAGACTGCGGGCTGCGGCAAAGGCCACGAACGACGAAATCAGGTACAGCACGAACATGGCCACCCAGCGGTTCAGCGGTGGCGCAAGTTTGATGAAGGGAGCCAGTACCAGCGAGAACGATTCCGCGAAGACGAAGCACAGGAGCAGCGCGGCAATTGTGGCCAGCTGCCACACCACGCCCTTCATAGCGCCGCGAATCATCGCGTAAAACAGAATGCCGAGAATCAGTACGTCGTACCACATGGCTGCTGCCTACCCTGGCCTGCGAGGTTGCGGGATCGCGATCCGGCTCTGCCGAACGCCAGTCTTCCGGGCGGGAGTATAGGCGAATCCGGGGCAACGTCGTAAGACCATTTCGAGCCCGTTAAACCGGGCATTTCAGCCAGGTCGGGATGGAATTCCGCCAGCGCAGCGGAGGATTCGCCGTGCCCGATTTCACGGGCCATTTCCGGCGGCCCGGACCGTCTTTAGAACGTCCGCCGGCTGTCGAGCAGCAGGGTCACCGGTCCGTCGTTCACCAGCTCCACTTCCATGTGCTGCTGAAACCGGCCGGTTTCCACGGTCAGTCCGCGTTCCCGCAGCTGCACGACACAGTGCTGATACAGCAGGTCCGCAGCTTCCGGGCGGGCTGCGGCCGAGAACCCCGGCCGCCGGCCTTTGCGGCAGTCTCCCAGCAACGTGAACTGACTCACGGCCAGTACGCTTCCGCCGGTTTCGCCGACATCCAGATTCATCAGCCCTTCGGCGTCTTCGAAGATTCGCAGCCCGGCGATCTTGCCGGCCAGCCACAGGCTGTCGCTTTCGGTATCTCCGTCGGCCACGCCGATCAGCACCAGCAGGCCGGGGCCAATCTGTCCCACCACTTCTTCATTCACCGTGACACTCGCCCGGGAAACGCGCTGCACCACCGCTCGCATATCAGTCACGGCCCTTCTCTGCTCTTCTGGCAGTGTGCTGCCCTGTCGGCAGTCACCTTCGGTGTCCAGCTGGACTGTTCCCGCTGTTCGGGATCTATTCCGTACTCAAGTTCAACGGCAGCGCAACCCGGCAATGGCGGGCTGCGGCCAGCTGACCGGCCGCCAGGATCTCCTGCACATCGCGGCACAGGGCCGGGTGGCAGACATCGGGCGGAGTTTCGCCGTTCTCCAGGCAGGCCAGAAACATCTCCGGCCCGGTCTGCCGGCCTTCCGGCAGCGGCTGGACGGGAATCTCCTCCCGGTGATCTTCGCCGGTCGCCAGCCAGACCCGGCCCTCCTCCGTCCAGAGGGTGCCTTCCGTGCCGTAATACACGGCATCGTGGTATGAGGGAATCTGCGTCCACGAGGCTTCGGCCACCGCCCGTCGCTTGTCGTAAATCAACGTGATCGCCGCGTTGTCCTCGACGGGAATCTCGGGTGTGGCCAGGTTGTCCGAAATGGCCTCCACCGCCTGCGGCATCCCGAACAGATGCCGGAAAGAGGCTGCGCCATAACAGCAGTAATCCACCAGCGCCCCGCCACCATTCTCCGCGGGGTCATACAGCCAGTTGCAGAAGTGGTCGCTGCAGCCGAACTTCCGCGGGCCACAATGGGCCATCCGCATGCGGGCCTGAAAAATCTCTCCGGCAGCCCCCTGCTGGACCAGTTCCCACGCGGTCACGGTGGCCGGTCGCCAGCGGTTGGGCCAGTTGACCATCAGCAGAATGCCGGCCTTCGTGGCTGCCTCCAGCATGGCTTCCGCCTGCTCCAGGGTAGCAGCCAGTGGCTTCTCGATGATGACAGGAATGCCCCGGGCCGCACACTGAAGCACCGCCTCCGCCCCGGCGGCATTGGAACCGCAGACCTGCACGATCTCCGGCTGCGCCTGGTCCAGCATCTCTTCCACGCTGCTGTAAACCAGCTGGCAGCTGTAATCCGCCCGCACCCGCTCCTGCAGATCGACTGCCGGCTCGGCCGCTGCCACCACTTCAGCCCGGCCCGTGGCCTGCCACCGGTCCAGCTCATTCCATACATGGTCGTGAACCAGCCCCGCCACCCCCAGACGATAACGTCGCACCATCGTTGCCTCCCCTGCTCTGCTGTCTCTGCTCCTGGAACACTTTCCGGCACAGGACGCCCTGATGCAGGCCGCCGTTCAGTTGCCTCAACCCGCCGGCCCCGTCACTCTGTTCAATGCGACGTCATGCGGCGGTTCCCGTGGAATTGCGCGTTGATTTCTGCTGTACCTGCTTCACGGCGGGCGACAGCCGGAACCGTTCTGAGGAATCCTTCACTCAAGACGCTGCTGTCCTGACGGCTACTTTATCAGACAGGCCGGTACAAGGCATCGACCACACCGCCCTGCTCCACCCTGCCCGAGGAATCACCATGCACCGCGCCCTGCTCTCACTCATCTGCCTGGCGGGAATGGCCGCCATCGGCCACACCGCCGAACACCCGCTGTCCTCCGCCACCGGCGAATCCGCCCGGCTGAAACTGGCCAGTTACCAGGTCACTCCGAAACCCGCGCCGATTCATGGTGCCCTCTACACCGATGACAAACAGAATCATCTGGTTGTCGGTGGTCGGGCCAGTACCGACAACGGCCGCACCTGGCAGTCCTTCACTCCCACTCCCGATTTCCGGGCCGGCCTGCCTGCCGGTTACCGCCGGACGCCCGTCACTGCGGTGTACGATGGCCGCACAGATCGCCTGCTGACCATCGTGAACGCACTCGATACTCCCGGCCTGAACCCCAGTGCCATCGAGCCCCGCATCTCACTGAAGACGTATTATCTGCGGTATCGTGTCTCCACCGATGGCGGAAAAACCTGGCTGTTCGACGAACGCATGGTTCAGGAGGGCGATTTCACCGACGAAAAACCGTTCGCGGCGATACATATCGGTCGGAACTGCCTGTTCCTTGGCGATCGGGGCAGCTTCCCGCTGGTCACCAGTCGTGGAAAAATTCTGGTTCCCATTCAGGCAACTGTGGCTGGTGAAAATGGAGAACTGTTTAACCCGGCCGGTGCAAACACTTATACCGATGTGTTCGTCGCCATCGGCAGCTGGCAGGAAGACGGCCGCATCCGCTGGACTTCTTCCGAACGGGTCACCCTCCCCGCCGAGCGTTCCACCCGCGGCGTGATTGAACCCACCCTGGTCGAAACCGACGATGGCCGGCTGCTGATGGTGATGCGGGGCAGCAACGAGCGGCAGCCGAAACTGCCGGCTTACCGCTGGTTCTCCGTTTCATCCGATGGTGGCCGCACCTGGACTTCGCCCGAACCCTGGACCTGGCAGGACGGCACGCCCTTCCACAGCCCCAGCAGCATGTCCACCTTGCGGAAGCACTCTTCCGGGCGAATTCTGTGGGTCGGCAACATGTGTGTGGAAAACGCCAACGGCAACAGCCCCCGCTATCCGCTGGTGGCGGCCGAAGTGGACCCGAAATCGCTGCAGCTCATCGCCGACAGCCTGATCGTTCTCGACACCCGGCGGCCGGCGGACGAAAAACGGGGCCGGCTCGACCTGAGCCACTTTCACGTCATGGAAGACCGCGAATCGGGGGAATGGATTGTGACCTACCCCCGCTCCTACAAATCCTACCAGGAGCGGGACTGGGCCGAGGCCCGCATCAGCCTCAAGCCGCCTGCACAGTAAGCCTCTGCCCTCTCCATCCCCCCCTGCCCTGCAGCACCGGCGACGAAATCGACCGGCGGCGTGGGGGATGGCCCCTGCCGGCATCCGGATTTTCTCTGTAGGGCGCCGTCCGGCCGTTCGCCCATAGTAGACGCCTGCGGACGGGCCACTGTCCGTCCTCCGCAGCAGGACCATCAGCCAGTCCACACAGTGCCACTGCGGTCTGGCAGATGAAGCCGGGCCCGAAGGTCCGGCGGGCAGGCATCGGGTGGACGTCGTCATACAGGGAGAACAATCGGATGAATCACTGGAAAACCGCTGGGATGTGCCTCGTGCTGCTGCTGCCGGCTGGTTGTGGCAACGAAGGCGAACTGGGACCGGTGGAGGAAGCACAGCAGGCCCGTTCCTCGGCCGAACAGCAGATTGCCGAGGCGGAAGACTCGCTGGGCGACCTCGATGATTCGCTCGAAAGGCTGGAGCTGGCGCTGAAACAGGAACAGAAAAGCAACGCCGAGCTGAAAGAAGAACTGGTGCAGGTGAAGGACGAACGGGACCGGCTGAAAATCGAACTGCAGGTCAAGCAGGCCGATCTGGTCAACGCCCGGGAAAAGCTGGCCGCGCTCGATACCGATAACGACGGAGCCGCCGAGGGACCCGTCAAAGAGAAGCCCGGCCCGACTGAGAACGAGTGAAGCCCAGCCGTCCGCAGCCACTCCTTCGCACCCGGAGCAAACCCTCCGCGCGCGAAGGATTTTCTTTGCGCCCCAGGTAATTCCGTCCGTATTAATTGCGCCACAATATGTTGCGCGCGAAGCACCTCTCCGGCAAACCCGGTTCCCTGCGGGATTTCCCCAGTCTCCTGCCCGCGCCAGTCCTCCCCTGCCCGGCTCCCGGTTTCGGCTGCCGGCCCACGTCTCAACGGGTGGGATGATTTCGTTCAGTATCCTGCTGCTGCTTCCCTTCCCGTTGCGCTGCCAGCCAGCAGTCTGATCTGTTTCAGGCCGATCAGTCCCGCGTCTGCGGGCTTTTACCCCCTCAGCGGGGCCTGGCACGTCAATTGCATTACTTCCGTTTCAGCGGCGGCCAGCTGCCGATGCACTCGCCACTCGGGCGGGCCGCCGGAAATTCACAGACGCCACTCGAACTGGAAAACAGCAGGAGACAGTTATGGGAACGCTTTGGGCAGTGCTGGTGTGGGCCGTGTTTGGACTGATCGTGGGAGCCATTGCCCGACTGCTGATTCCCGGGCGTCAGGGGATTGGCCTGCTGGCCACCGCCGGCCTCGGTATCGTGGGTTCGCTGGCGGGCGGATTCATTGCCTGGCTCATCAGTGGCGGAGAGCCACTGCAGGCTTCGGGCTGGATTCTCTCCATCGTCGGTGCAGTAATCGTGCTGGCCGTGTATGTCCGCCTGGCGGGCCGCCGGCATCATCGAATCTAACGAATGGC